>JAYTSC010000001.1:0-11226 GCA_043745885.1 Bacteroidota bacterium
GGCTTCGGCAAATTTATCAGCTACCTATTTATGGACTTCGGCAAAGACAGGCTTTACATCAACTGCCTCCACAGTAAATATTTCTGCTGCTGATGTATATACTGTGAAAATTACTTTATCGAATGGCTGTATTGTAACAGACACTATTAACGTAAAAAATACGGCAGATACTGCCATAAAAGCTAGGTTAAGCGTTTCAGGGCATGCATTTGTTAACCAGACACTGGTTATGGTTAATATAACAAGCAAGGCACCTCAGTCGCAAAACTGGGTACTGCCTGCAGCCGCAAACGTTGTTTCGAATACGGATAATGTTGTTATGATGAAGTTTTCTTCTGTAGGAAACTATTTAGTTTACCTAAGAAACAAATCATACAATGTATGCAGCAGTTCAGACACGGCAAAAATTGTAATTACAACGAATGACTCATCGAATGTTGTAGCAGCCATTCCAATAGCCATACGAAACATTACCATCGGCCCGAATCCAACTACAGGTGTCATGAATATAGGAATAGAACTCAACCAGCTTGGCAAAACTTCTTTGCGTATATATGATGGTTCCGGCATATCAATTTATACTAAAAATATATTGCCAACAACGGTAAAGTTTACAGAAAAAGTAGATATCTCATCGGCCCCTGCAAATAGAACATATGTTTTGGTAGTACAAACAAAAGAAGGGTATGAGGTTAGAACAATTATTAAACTCTAAAACCACCATTTTTAATATATAGTACCATGGGTAAGTATATCTTTATGTCATCGTTTTTGTTGTTGGTCTTTTCAGAAACACTGGCACAAACATTCGATCCATTCAGCTTATTTGGAAAAGGAAATCCGTTTAAGCTATCCGGGGGTATCAATACTTCCATGCAATATAATTATTCATCACAGAATAGTGGCGGTGCTGATCCTTTTAATTATGTTATTGGTGCTAACCTGAACCTTTTTTATAAAGGAATTAATATACCGATAGAGATTACTTATTCTAATGCACAGGTTTCTACCAGATTTCAACCTATCCCCTTTAATAAAGTAGCGATTCATCCACATTATAAATTTATTACACTACATGCCGGTTCTATTGCTTTAACTTTTTCGCCATATACGCTAAACGGTTTCCAATTTAACGGGGCAGGTGTTGAGTTGGCCCCCGGGAAATTTAAAGTGCTTGTATTGGGTGGTAAATTTTTAAAAGGTAGCGGCGATTTTATGCAAAACCCTGATGCCCCGCCTACGTTTGCAAGATTTGGAAAGGGTATTGCAGGCAGTTATAAAGCTCAGGATTTTACAGTTGGCGTAAATATATTTCATGCTAAAGATGATTCCACATCTGCACTCAATATCCCAGTTGAACAAGTAATCCAGCCAAAAGAAAACCTCGTTTCCAGTTTTACGTTTGCTGGAGCTTTATTAAAGAAAATAAACATTTCAGGAGAGTTTGCAAAAAGTATTTTAACAGATGATATCACTTCTCCAGTGGCTTACACCGGAAATAAAAGTGCGTCAGGACTGATTCACAGTAATGGCACTACCTCAGATAAAAATGCGGTGAACTTTAAAATGGGCTATGCTATTCTCGGGGTTAATCTTGGCTTGAATTATGAAAAAGTAGATTTTAACTATCAAACATTGGGGTCGTTATATACTACCAACGGATTCGAAAACACCGGTTTCACAATAGGATTGCCCATGTTTCATGGCAAATTAAATCTGAATTCACAGATCGGCATACAAGAAGATTTAGTAGATGATACTACTTTCAGTCAAAAGTCGGGAAGGCTATTAACCTCATTTAACCTTTCTTATACACCTACACAAAAATTATCCTTCAGTGGGTCTTTCAGTAATAATAAAAATGTTACAAATTTTAAAAACTTAAATAATATAGCCACCCAAAATAACCTGGTGCCATTTTACCTTGATTCCTTACGATTGGTGCAACTGAATACCAATGCCAACGTTAATGTGAATTATCAATTATTAGCTACACCGGAAGAAAACAGGGCCATCAATGCTACCTATTCATATCAAAAAGGGGATCAAAAACAGGGAGATTATTTTTTAGATGAACAGGGTTCTAAGTTTCACAATGCCTCTGCAAACTTTTTTACAGTATATCCAAAAAAAGAAGTTAAGTGGAACATCAGTTTAAATTATACTTCTGTTGTACAGGGAAATCCAGACAATACCTCAAACGGTTATGGAGTGAGTTTTAATTTCGGAAAGAAATTTTTTAATAAAACGTTTGGAATAACTATGGGCTCCGGTTACAATTCTACACATACGGTTGCAAATGATCTAAGGGTTAATGTGGTTAATTTTAAAACAACCGCCACTTACATTTATTTAAAAAAGCATGTATTTAACCTGAATGGTCTTTACCAGGGTCAGGCCAAGTCCGGTATCTTATTGCCTGCCGAAACAAATACTACAGCGATACTTTCCCTTACTTATAATTACAATTTTTAGTATGATAAACTGTAAAAAAATAATTGTTTTAATTATCGCATTTTTCATGCTGTATATAAATGGCTATACACAGGGCAATATTAATTACCCTGTAAGTATTACGCCGGTTATTTATCCGCCATATCCTTCATCTGTTCAGTTTGTTAATGGAGCAACCATACCTAATATATTTCTTACCATTACCAACAAATCTTCCAATGCATCTGTATTAAATGTTTTACTGGGCGTAAGTATTAAGACAAACACCTTTACTGCTCAAACAAACCCCGGCCTTTTTGCAACACCCATCACTTTATTAGGAAATTCGCCAACCCGGATATCTAATCTGGATTTTTCTACTTTGTATAGTTTTGCCAATTTAACCGGTATTACATTACAACAATTTCAAGCTGTATTTCCACAGTCTACTATCGTTTTTAGCTTTGTATTATATGATGCTATTACAAAAAGGCAGGTCAGTCAAATTGCAGATTACAGTGTTACCTATACTGTTAATAGCCCGCCAACCACTTCAACGCCGGCTGATAGGTCTATTCAGGTTGAACAGGGCATTCAAAACCTGTTATTTCAATGGCAGCCACGGCAGGCTACCGCTTCAAGCGGTGTGCAATATATTTTACAGATAGTGCAATTATTAACTGCAACGCAGGATCCGCTAACTGCATTTTATAACCCTAAGAATATATATTTTACAGACAGCACTTTACAAACCACCTATTATTATGGTCCCAGGAACCCACCTTTATTAACCAATAAAACGTATGCCTGGCGTGTACAGGCTAAGCCTATTGATAATGGAGGGTTTACAAGTACCACTTTTATCAATAACGGGTATAGCAATGCAGCCTCATTTATTTATACCGCTCTATGTAAACAGCCAACAATGGTAAAGGCAGATGTTGCTGATACGGCTACTGCAAAAATATCCTGGATGTCTTTTACCGATAACCAAACATTCACACTTTCTTATAGAAAACAAGGGCAATTGAACTGGATAGACAAACCCATCACTAACCTTGCCAATAATACGTTTACAATTGGTCAGCTACAATCTAAAAATAATTATGAAGTTCGTATCACGGGTGGGTGTTATGGCGGTGTAATCGCTGTATCGGATATCATAAGTTTTAAAACACCCGATCCGCTTGTGATAGCTAAAACAACTACAGCAGCAACAACGCAAATCCAAAGTATTAAAGCAGTTTGTGGCCAAATTCCAACCGCTAAAAGTTTCGTAACAGATCTGTTGTCGGCGTTAAAAGAGAATGACGTAATTAAAGCAGGTGACTATAGCATAATAGTGGAAAGTGGCGTTAGTGGAGCAGGTGGTGTGTTTTCCGGCTCAGGTACGGTTGATGTTTGGTTGGCCAATCATGTATTTAAAACGAAAGTGAGTTTTTCACAGGTTAAGGTCAATAAAAATTATGAAATTATTGAAGGTGCTGTTAATTTATCAAATAAGTAGTTAATATTCTTAAAGTATAATCAATGCGAAGTATTATTAATAAAATATTTTTTGTTCCATTTTTTCTGATTTGCTTTTGCACAGCAATAGCCAATGAAGGAAAATATGGAATTAAGCCACCCTTCGAAGATGGGATTCGTAAACATAAGATTGTTCCTATTTTATCAAATGATCAAAAATGGATTTCAAATAATCTGAATCAATCATCAGAAACTTTTCTTGATGATCAAATGGCCGCAGCCGCTGATAAAACCGTTCGGGATTCTATTGAGAATACGTTTAGAACCATAGCAACCAATGGTTCCTGGATTGATAACATAACCGATAACATGAGTGTGGCTGCACCATTTGGTATGCGTAAGGTATCAGGTGGTACTACTTATGAAATAGCCTTTGCAGGTATTAATTTTATTAAAACGGGTGCAATTGCCAGGGTTTTTGCAAGAAGTATTTTACCTCAAAAAACGGCAACGGAGTCTACTAAAACCCTTTATTTTGCCGGTTTTGTTACCTTGGCCAGAGGCGGAGGGATTATATCCGACGGAAAATTATTTCTGGTGGGTAATGATGGGATTTCTGCCGGTGATCAATGGAGTTTGTCATTAAATGGAATTACGCCGGGCACAACCGGTTCAACCGGCTCGGCTACCTATTTTAAATTTGACTGTACCGGTTTTACGGAAATGGGTATCAAGGGTAATGTTTTACTCAGTAACAAATATGCATCAGTTGATCCAAAAACATTTATACCCATTACACCTGCGGCGGCTGTTTCTGCTCCTATTGAGACTACTATCACAAAATGGGGCGATTTATTAGCTGCGAATTTGAAATTTTCCGGTTCGTTTTCGGTTAAAACTGTGCCAGGATATATTTTCTCTATTACTACAGCAACACTCGATTTTTCTGATGATAGAAACCCAACCGACGATCCAATTAAAAGTCATATCCAGAAAGTACAAAGTGTTTTGCCGAATACCTGGAGGGGTTTAAGCATCACAGGGATAGATGCCTATATTCCGCAATATTTTTATGGATCGAAATCTACTTCTCAGGCAAAAGTTAGCGGCACATTTGGAGTTATCGATGATAATGGGTTTACTGTAAAAATTTCAGGAACTAACTTGCTAGATATCAAAAGCGGAAGTGCCAATGGCTGGCCCATCAGTGTTGAGAAATTTAATATTTATGTCTTTAAAAATACCATCGTTGATGGGGGTTTTTCCGGCAAACTTATTCTACCGGTAGAAGATAAAAAAAGCGATAAGGCTGGTATCGGTTATACAGCAGTATTTAATGATGATGGCACTTTCAATGTAAGTCATGGTGAGATTAATGCGATTAAAGCAGATATGTGGAAAGGGTATCTATTGGTAGACCCTAGTTTTGAACTTTCTCTAGTGTTGAAAGGGAATGTATTAATTCCAAAAGTTAGCCTATCCGGAAAATTTAACTTTCACTTTAACGGCAACAAAAATGAACCCGTAGCACCTCCTGAAGATGCAAAAAAAGGTAAATATAGTTTTGGTATAGATGATGCCAAGTTTGAAGAATTGGTATTGCAAACCGAAAAGCCTTTTATTTCTGTTAAATCGCTTGGAACTGCCACACAACTGCAAATTGGCGGGTTCAGTGCTGATGTTAGCGTAGAATATCAAAATAAAAGGCCAGTTACCAATGATGCCAATGCAGAATATGGCTGCCTGCATTTTGATGCCAATGTTCAGTTGATGGATGGGAAAATTGGCGGAGGTACGGGCTTCGATATTTACAGCAGGTATGATACTGTAAAACGGGAATGGACCTACGATTCCTATAAGCTTACACAGGTTAAGATCAATGCTGAATTCGGGAAAGTATCCTTTAAGGGTTCACTCGATTTCATGAATGATTCTATTTATGGTAAAGGGTTCAACGGTATCGTAAAACTCAAAGTATCTACCATTGAAATAGGGGCGGGAGCAATGTTCGGCACTAAGAATAGTAGTGATGGTACCCCTTTTAAATACTGGAACGTTGATGCCTATGTGAAAGGGTTAAAAATCAAACTTTTCAATATCATTGAAATTCAGGGATTCAGTGGCGGTGCTACATATAAAATGGATCCTATTGCACCTGATAGTGAACATCCGGTTACCCTTTCAGGTGTTTCCTATGTACCCAACGAAAATTCATTTTTAAGAGTGAGAGCAGGAATTTTCCTTTCCTTGGTTGACAAAACACTAATTTCTGGTTGGGGGGGTATTGAAATTGTATTTAATAAAACCTGGGGCGTTGATGAGTTTTCAATCAGTGGAAACGCACAGTTCTTCTCAACAGGCGTTGATGATAAAAGTGATAAAAATAAAATTACACCACTCACAAAAGGCAGTCAAAAATCACGGGCTTCCCGTTTAGCGGATGCCGCTGCAAAAGCGCCACCTGCTAAAGCGGCTAAAAAAGCAAAAACTACATCCCTTGTTAAAGTGGCACCTAAAATTACCTCTGCACCCATTGTAGATAAATCGGGTAAACCTTTGACTACCAAAAAAGGGAAACCACTGGTGTCTCAAACAACCGAGAAAACGTTGGCAACAGCCATCAAAGATAAATCGGGAAAAACCTTGGTTGATAAAAAAGGAAAACCCATTGAAGCCACCACAGCAACCAAAACTACCAGCAGTGTTGCGAAGGATAAATCGGGTAAACCCTTATTAAACGCAGCGGGTGATCCCATTATGGTAAACACCACGCTTAAAACTGTAAAAACACCGGTATTAGATGATAAAGGGAAACCTGTACTGGACGATAAAGGGGAAGCTACTTTTGAAACCAAAGTAGAAAAGATAAAACCCATAGTAATGCTTGATGCCAAGGGTAAAATTAGGTTGGATAAAAAAGGCAACCCAATTATTAAGTATAAAGTAAAAGATAAAACTAAAAAAGAGGATGAAGGGGAAAGTGATGAAGTGGAATTTGAAGAAGGAGGAAGCGAAGAAGAAGCAATTGAAGCTAAGGATAATAAAACCAATCCCAGTGATAGTTTAAGCAATCTGCTTGCTAATTATTTATCTGAGGCAGATAATCCGGACCTTTCAGATGTTTCTCAGCAATTATTGGTTGCCAAGGCAGAAAAAGAAAAAGCAGAAGCTGAAAAGAAAATAGCAGATAAAAATAAATCAGAATCTGATGAATGGAAATCTATCCTTACAAGAAGAGATGAAAATATGAGCTCTAGCGGCACTATGACCATCTCAAACGGACCAGTAGCGAATCATAATATCTTTTATAATGGACCCGGTAATGGTAGGCAAGGGGATTATATCAATTGGAATGAGGATTGGAAAACGGTATGTTCTTTACTCAATATTCCTTTTGTAGCGATTAATATTGACAATATCAAACAAGCAGACTATGCAATGCCCAGTCAGGCAAAAGTGGATAGCCTCAAAAATATTTTTTATCAAAAGTATTTGGCGGCAAACGATTTGGTAACTCCACTACGTAAGGCAATAAATGAAGTTAAAGCAACTGAATTGTTTACGAATTGTAGAATTTGTTCTGAACCGTCAACTTTTGTTTCCAACAAAGTAAGATGTAATGTTGGTCCTGGCGATACTAATAGTGTTAAATTAAGAGCAATAATAGCTAATTGGAAAAATAAAAAAGATAGTCTGTCTAACATCTTGACTTCTAAACAAGCAAGATTAGATGTATTAGCAGATAGTGCTAACAAAATTCAAGATATATGGTGGGATTTGAAAAATCAGAATCTGCTGGCTAATGCGAAAGTAGAACTTACCTATTACAACTTTAATTTTTTGGAACGCAGAAAGAATCTTGATTCCTTAAAGCGATATACGATCAATACGGCAAATCCAAATGATTCTGTTAGTGCTATTAAAAACAGTGTTTATAGTGAAAAGCTAAATATTTATAATACACTGCATACCAGATTCGATAATCTCAAAACCATTGATGAATCGGGAAAATTAGCCGAGTTGGCTAAACCGCTTCGGGTAAAACAAATCAATGAAATAGCACTTACTGCTGCTGAAAAATCGATTCTTCGTTCCTCTGATTCCTTGATTGCACTGGCAACAAAATGTCAGGATAATATTAACAAAGAGACGCTTTTAGAATCTTCCAGAAAATTGGCGCAGAATGCAGAAACAAAATCTGCCATGGCAAAAAATTTGGCAGATGCAAAAGCAAAAATTGATCAGTTAAAAACATCCAATCCCAATTCGTCAGAGTATAAAGATGCATTGGCATTGCAACAAATGGCCCAAACAAATCTGGATGCTTTTGGCACCCAATTGCAACAAGATAGTGCAAGATATAGACAGGACAGTGCCTTAATTTCTAATAATATTATTCTCAATAATGGAGGGCCTGTTGTTTCTGTTTCGGACGATGTATTGGATTATATTAACAAGAAATATAAGAATGATCTAACCACAACATTTGCTGGTACTGAATTGCAGAAGGGATTATATATTGTGAATTATCCGGATGATGCATCCATTGAAATTTTCAAGAGTAAAGACAGTCAGGCAAATATAGCTGCCTTGGTTAAAGCCAAATCATTAATAGAAGAAGCCGCCAACGCCTTATTGGATGCTGAAGAAAAAGCGGCAGGAAAAAGTACTGCAGTAATGCCAGTAGGTTCAAGACCCGACGGAAACCCACCATTCTGGGGTAATTTTTTGGCAAAAGTAGATCTGGCTAATGAAGCACTTAGTTTTAATATGGATGTGTATGCATCTTATGAAACAAAACTAGGAACCCTGTTTGCCGGAAACGGAGCAAATAGCAAGGCAGGTTCCGGTGAGGTATATTATTCAAAAGGTTCCTGGCATATTTATTTGGGCACAAAAGAGAGCCCGATGGGTGTAACGTTGAGTATGGGCCCAATTAGTGGATCTGCTACTACTTATTTTCAGGCATCAAACGCCCAGCAAAGTGACGGTTCAGATATTGTGATTAAACATGGAATGGATATCAAAGTACAATTTAATTGGAGCAAGAGTTTTGCGTATGCTAATATTGGCGGAGGATTTGCTTATGACATAACTATTAAGCATAAGGATGGTTTTATTTGTAGTTCTACCCAGGAGCCTGCTGGTATTTATGGATGGTATGGAAAGGGAAGAGTAAGAGCTTATCTGGAAGCAAATGCAGGCGTACGTTTTTGGGACGTTGATTTCAACATTTTAACTGCAGGAATCTATGCCGACTTGGAAGTAAGGGCACCTAGCCCTGTTTATTTAAAGGGCAATCTGGCTGTTAAATATAGTGTTGGCTGGTGGATTTTTCAAGCCTCGGGCTCATTTGATGTAAGTATGGAAACAGGCACCTATTGTAAATTTGATGATTAGGATACATAATATGGAAAGGAAAAATAGAATAATAATGGATAAGATATTTGCAATTAGAAAACGAAAATTTACCTGGTTACTATTTTTTGTCTTGTCTTTTTTAACTACCCCTGTTTTTGCGCAAGTAGGAAAAGATAACTACGATATTCAAACAGTAGCTTTTAAAAACAACAATAAAATTTATTTGCGTTGGTTTTTAGGAAATGCCAAACAATGGCATGCAGCCAATGAATTGGGCTATATCATTGAAAGGGCAGAAGGTAGTTCTCAAGACTTTATCAAATTAAACACGCAGCCTATTAAACCCATTTCAGAAGTAGAAGCTAAAAAATTTCCTGAATCTGGAGATATTAGTAAAACAATGAAAATGGTTTATCACAAACCCCGGGGGTCGGAGGCTGATTTGGTAGAATCTGAAAATGCATTATACACTTTTTATATTTTGCAATCTTCTTATGCACAAATAAATGCAGTTCTATCAGGATCGTTATTTATTGACTCAACTGTTCAACCAGAAAAAAAATACACCTACCGCGTTTCAGTTGCAGGTGTGGAAGCAAAACTGCAGAAGTTAAAATCTTTTGCAGTTCAGGATGACAAAAAGTTACCGGCAATGCCTGCATTAGAGGCAGCATTTGATAAAAAAATGGCTAAGCTTACCTGGAATATTAAGCCAGTAATTAATGATTATTTTGCCGTAATAGTAGAACAATCTTTAGACAGCATTAATTTTATGCGCATTACCAAACAACCCTTATTAACCACTATTAAGGATGCTAATACAGTAGAAACAGACACTACCAAAAAAATAATGGAATACCGGGATAAGGGTTTGGAAATTGGACAATTGTATTATTACCGGATTATCGGCATCAATATATTCGGCGTAGAAAGTAAACCCAGTGAAGTGGTATATGGCGCCTGTACAAAAGATTTAACGGCTGCACCCAAAATACTTTCTGTAGACACGCTTCAGAACAAATTTATCCTGGAATGGTCCATGCCAGATTCTGCATTGAAATTGATTAAGAAGTACGAAATTTTAGTATCAAAAAACAACCAGGATTCATCATTTAAAAAGATTCAGGAATTTCCGGCCAGGGCAGATCTAAGAACCGTATTTGATTTTAAACCGGATGCTTCCAATTATTTTATTGTAAAAGCCTTAGGCGTTAAGCAAGATCAGATATTGCAATCTGCTCCTTACCTATACCAGTTAAAAGATTCTATCCCCCCCGATGTTCCCAAAGGATTGGTAGGGTCAATTGATAAAAGAGGAATTGTTACACTAAAGTGGAAGTTAAACATTGAGCCGGATTTTTTTGGCTATCGGGTTTTTCGTTCATTTAGCAACAGTAATAATTATACCGTCTTAAACGGAACACCTTTTCCTGAAATAGGGTTCAAAGACACACTCTCTTTAAACCAGTTGAATTCAAATGTTTATTACCGTATTTCGGCACTCGACAACAGGTTTAATGAATCGTTTCAAAGCGAATTTGTTCATTTAAACAGGCCCGATACGATACCTCCAGCACCCACCGGCATAAAAAGTATCTCTTTAATAGACAGCAAAACGATTCAGATTAATTGGGTAAAAAGTTTTAGTGCAGACGTGAAAAGCTATCTGTTATTCAGAAAAGAAGGAACAGACAGCTCATCTCAATGGGCACAAGTTGCGGAATTGGGAAATACAGATACCAGCTATACAGATAAAAATATAAAAGCTTCTACAGATTATGCCTATAAAATACAGGCAATGGATTTTGGAAATCTGAAAAGTAGTTTCTCCCAACCTTTCAATGCAAAAGTTCCTAAACCAGATATTAAGAACAAAGCTATCAATAACCTGAACGCATATGTATCTCACGACAAACAATATATTGAATTAAACTGGAGTGTAAGTAAAGTAGAGAATGTAAGTGA
>JAYTSC010000002.1:0-16587 GCA_043745885.1 Bacteroidota bacterium
TGACCCTATTAATAATGCTTTGCATAATTTTAATAATCCTGATGGTTCTTGTCTGACAGCCTCCATTATTAAAAACAGAAATATTAAATTGAGTAGATAACGACCTAGGTCAAAATATCCCGGAGTAACATTTTGTGAAGTGATCATTGATATAATACCCCACAAAGTGAAAGAAATTCCTAATCCAAAAATTATTTTTAATACACTCGGTAAACTGGAGGCTGTCGTTGTTTTTTTTAATAAATAAAAATAGATAAGAAACAACAGAATGAAGTATCCAAAGAAAATATAACGGATGGTGAGAACTGTATCTCGTTCTTCTCTTGAAAATAAAACAGGAAGGATTAACACCAACGGTATCATCCAATTAATCATACTATTCATTCCAGTGGGAACTTGTGTTTGATTTAATTTGGAGGATATATTTTCCTTATTAAGTTTTACCTTCTTACTCATAATAAAAAGAGTTTTGTGACTATTTTAAATTGCTACTAATAAAATCAGACACATCTTTTTTAAATTTCAAAGCTGAATCATTATGGATGTACATCATATGTCCTGCTTCATAATATTTCTGGGTAATGTTTCCTTTTATTTTTTTATCAAGACCTAAATGATCGAAAGTATATTCAGTTCCGGCAAAAGGAGTAGCCAAATCATAAATTCCGTTGAGTACTAAAACCTTCATTTTGGGATTGTTGGACATGGCATTCAATAAGTCTGGTGCCGTACTGGGTGTGGAGGCATCCCCAAACAATCCATTGCTGCGTTGGTGTTTCCAATCCCATTTAAAATCGGAAAATGCATAAGCTCCTGTATTATAAGTTTTATTTTTATCAACTTTTAATTCTGTAGTATAATAAGCCATAAAAGCAGAAATAAAAGCGGGACTAATATCCGAAGACTGAGGATCATTAAATGCAGATTCAGCAAGTGGATTTTGGGCAATCCCTTTGTACCTTGAATCTAAACGCCCAACTGCCAAACCGGAACTACGTAATAACTCCTGAGCAAACTGTGGTTGGTTCACACGCAGGTTTGCTTTATCCCAATAATCATTACCTAACCCAGTATACACAGTTAATTTTGCCAGTATTTTATTTCTCTCTTCAACACTTAACTGATCGCCTTTCAGTAATGCTAAAGCGTAATCTCCAAAAGAAAATTGTCTTACTTCTTTTAAAAAAGCTTCCAAATTTGCGGGTTTATTGACTAATCTATTATGAAACCAGGAAGTAGCGGCATAGGTTGGAAGGTTCACAACAAATGACAAATCATCTCCGGGGTTAAATGAGAGTGTTCTAATATCTAATACATTAGATACCAAAATGATTCCATTTACAGAAATTCCGAAATTTTCTTGCAAATAATCGGCCGCCCCTGCTGAACGGAAGGTTCCATAACTCTCACCCAATAAATATTTTGGAGAGTTCCATCTTTCATTTTCATGAACATAATTTCTAATAAACTGACTGACAGATTTAATATCCTGATCAACCCCCCAAAAGTCCTTATTTTTTGATTTACCAACTGCTCGGCTCAATCCGGTACCAATTGGATCCATCATGACGATATCCGAAATATCCAAAATAGTATAATTATTGTCTTCTAGTTTATAAGGAGCTGGACCATTTGGTGAAGGATCATTAACTACAACTCTTCGGGGTCCCATAACGCCCATATGTAACCACATGGAAGAAGAGCCTGGTCCACCATTATAAGAAAAAGTGATGGGGCGTTTACTCATATCCGGTTCACTATCCTTAGTGTAAGCAGTATATCCAAAAGAGGCAATAGGCTCATCTTTCTCATTTTTTAAGATTAAGGTTCCGGCAATAGCGGTATAATTGATAATTTTATTATCCAACTTGATACTATGTTTGGTAATAAATTTCTCAGGTTTCAGTGAAGCCAAGCTATCTACTTGCGAATAAGCATTAAACATATAAATAAGCAATAACAAAAGGAGAGGGAATTTGACAAGCTGAGGTTTCATATAGCTAGATTTAAATTGAACAATATTTGAAGATATAGCATTTAATTTCATTACCCTCGATGAATGAAGCTAGAAAATAAATGAAATATAATAAAGTACAAATAAATTCAATTTATGGAGTTCAAATTTACGCAAGTAAATAGCCATTTATTGAACCTCAAAACGATAAGGATTATGTATATTATATTTTGAGAAAGCAGTTTACTTTCTAAAAGAATATTATTGGCCCAGTTTTTCTATGCAAGTTTTCAGACTTTCTTCCCATTTTATCATTTCAATTCCAAAGTCAAGGCTAATTTTTGAAGTGTCCATTGCAGAATAGTTGGGTCTTTTGGCAGGGGTAGGGAATTTAGTTGTTGGAATGGGTAATATTTCACAAGGAAGTTTTCCCAGTTTTTTTATCGCAACAGCAAAATCGTACCAGCTAATGATACCTTGATTGGCATAATGATAAATTCCATAATGGTGATTACCGTTTTCCAAAGATTGGATTATTTGTAAAATAACATTTGCCAAATCAATGGCATTTGTTGGAGAACCAAATTGGTCACTCACAACTTTGATTTCTGTTTTTTCCCTCATTAATCGAATCATGGTTTTAACAAAGTTATTTCCATGTGAACTATACACCCAAGAAGTTCGAATGATGATAGAATGTTCATTATTTTCTAATGCCAGCTTCTCTCCCATCCTTTTTGTTTGTCCATAATAGTTAATGGGATTAACTGTAGCATCTGTTTGGTAGGGTATATCAGAGCATCCGTCAAAAACATAATCGGTTGATATGGTGATGAGCGTGCAATTATGTTTCCTGCATTCATCAGCGATAACACCTAAGGACTGAGCATTAATTAACAATGCCAATTCTTTTTCCATTTCTGCTTTATCAACAGCTGTATAAGCTGCACAATTAATAAAATAAACCGGCTTGTGCAAATTAAAAAAATCGGGAATAGAGAGGGGGTTACTTAAATCAAGTTCCTCTCTGCCAGTAAAAAGAAAATCAAAGCCAGTTGGAATTGCTTTTACGAGTTGTTGAAATTCCCAACCCAATTGACCGTTTTTTCCTGAAACAACAACGAGTGGATTTGGCATGAAGCGATTAATTATTTTGAGATAAACTCTTTGGGTAATTTTTTTAATTCCTCTATCGGTAATGCTTTAAAATATTCAAATGTTCTTCTTAAACCTTCTGCTCTATCAATAGTAGGTTCCCACCCAAGAATTTCTTTTGCTTTGGTAATATCCGGCTGCCTTTGCTTTGGATCATCTATGGGCAAATCTTTGTAGACAATTTTCACATTTGAACCGGTTAATTTTAATACCTCTTCTGCGAAATCTTTTAATGAAATTTCATTCGGGTTCCCAATGTTTACAGGCATTGAATAATCGCTCATTAATAATCTATAAATCCCTTCTACGAGGTCATCAACATAACAAAATGAACGAGTTTGACTACCGTCACCAAAAACAGTTAAATCCTCACCCCGTAATGCCTGACCAATAAATGCAGGAAGTGCTCTCCCGTCGTTTAAACGCATTCTAGGTCCATAAGTATTAAATATTCGAATAATCCTTGTTTCTACTCCGTGAAAAGTATAATAAGCTCTGGTAATTGATTCCATAAATCTTTTGGCTTCATCATACACCCCCCTAGGACCAACCGGATTCACATTACCCCAATATTCTTCTGTTTGCGGGTGCACTTTCGGGTCTCCGTATACTTCACTTGTAGAAGCAACCAATATTCTGGCATTCTTTTCTTTTGCAAGACCAAGGCAATTATGCGTTCCCAAAGCACCCACTTTAAGTGTTTGTATAGGTATTTTCAAGTAATCGATTGGGCTTGCAGGGGATGCAAAATGAAGGATGTAATCTAAAGTCCCTGAAATATGAATAAACTTTGAAACGTCGTGATGATAAAACTCAAAACTATCCAACTTAAAAAGATGTTCAATATTTTTAAGATCCCCTGTAACTAAGTTATCCATGGCAATGACTTGGTAGCCTTCCTTGATAAATCTATCGCAAAGATGTGATCCTAAAAAGCCGGCAGCTCCTGTTATTAGTATTTTTTTCTTTGTCATATTATTTTGTATTTGGTCTTCCTATACTTTCATAATGAAAACCCATATCACTCATATATTTTACATCAAATAAATTTCTACCGTCAAAAATTACTTTATTTTTTAGTCTATTTTGAATCATTTCAAAGTCAGGCGTTCTAAACTCACTCCATTCTGTTGCTATAATCAATGCATCAGCATTTTCTAGGGCAGCATATTGATTAATTGCATAATTAATTTTTTCGCCAATTGTTTTTTTTACGTTAGACATCCCTTCAGGATCAAAAGCAGAAATAGTTGCACCGGCAGCGGTTAAAGCATCAATTAAATAAAGAGCAGGTGCTTCTCTAATATCATCTGTATTGGGCTTAAAAGCAAGTCCCCATAAGGCAAAATGCTTTCCTTTAATATTTTCATTAAAATAAGCTGATATTTTAGGAATTAGATGAAGTTTTTGGTTTGCATTTACTTTTTCAACCGATTTCAATATTTTAAAATCGTAGTCAACATCATCTGAAGAACGAATTAAAGCTTGCACATCTTTAGGGAAACAACTTCCTCCATAACCAATTCCAGGGAATAGAAATCTTTTTCCAATTCTGTCATCACTACCCATTCCTCTTCTAACCATATCAACATCAGCCCCCGTTTTTTCGCACAATTGCGCAATTTCATTCATAAATGATATCTTAGTTGCAAGGAAAGAGTTAGCAGCATATTTAGTGAGCTCCGAAGATTTTTCATCCATAAAAATTATCGGGTTACCCTGACGAACAAAGGGAGCATACAAATCGCTCATCACTTTTTTTGCTCTTTCCGAAGTAGTACCTACCACTACCCTATCCGGTTTCATAAAGTCATCTACCGCTACTCCTTCTCGTAAAAACTCTGGATTACTGACTACATCAAATTCACCTTTGTAAGCATCAGCAATTTTCGCATACACTTTTTCGGCAGTACCTACAGGTACCGTACTTTTATTTACGATGACTTTATAATCCGTTAATATCTTTCCTAAGTCTGCGGCTACCCCTAAAACATATTTGAGATCAGCTGCTCCATCTTCTCCCGGAGGCGTAGGTAAGGCAAGAAAAATAATTACAGCATCTTTAATTCCTTCATTCAGATTGGTCGTAAATTTCAAGCGCCCTTCTTTTAGATTGCGAAGAAAAATTTTTTCGAGCCCGGGTTCGTAAATGGTAATTTCTCCCTTCGAGAGTTTTTCAACTTTATCCTGGTCAATATCAATACAGGTTACTTTGTTTCCTGTTTCTGCAAAACAGGTTCCGGTTACCAAGCCAACATATCCTGTTCCAACAACTGCTATTTTCATATATTAATTATTTATAAAAGTTAAAACTTGTTTGGTTATATATAACAACTGATCATTGTCCATTTCAGTATGAATTGGCAATGAGATAACTCTTTCTGTAAGCCAATCAGTTATTAATAAGTCGTTCTGTGGAAGGCCGAATGATGAAAACATTTTCTGTTTATGGCCTGGTACAGGATAATAAATCATAGAAGGAATTTGCTGTTTTGCTAAATATTCATTCAAGCCATTTCTATCTACATTATTTAATACGATTGTATATTGGTGATAAACATGATTGGAGTATGATGCAACAAATGGAGTTATGATTTTTTCATTCTCTTTGAAAGCCTCATTATAAAATGCAGCCACTTCTTGTCTGGCAAGATTGTATTGGTCAAGTTTTTTCAATTTAATATTTAATACGGCTGCTTGAATAGAGTCTAGTCTTGAATTACAACCCACTACCTCATGGTAATACTTGGTTTCTTGGCCATGATTAGCAATCATTTTCATTTTATGGGCTAAGGTCGAATCATTGGTAAAAATAGCCCCCCCATCTCCAAAAGCACCTAAATTTTTACTGGGGTAAAAGGAAGTGGTTCCAATTGTACCAATTGTTCCTGTTTTCTTTTTACTCCCATCAGAAAAACTGTAATCACATCCTATCGCCTGTGCATTGTCTTCAATAACATATATGCCAAACTCATTTGCAATTTGCATGATCTCTTCCATAGGGGCTGACTGACCATACAAATGAACAGGAACAATTGCTTTTGTTTTGGGAGTAATTGCATTTCGCAAAGCAATGGGGTCCATACAAAAGGTTTTTGCATCAACTTCTACAAAAACGGGTTTTAGTTTCAAAAGAGCCACTACTTCTGTAGTTGCGATATAGGTAAAGGAAGGTGTAATTACTTCATCTCCGGGTTGAAGGTCCAGAGCCATCATTGCAATTTGTAATGCATCCGTTCCATTAGCACAGGGAATAGTAAATGTAGCTCCTAAATAGCTTCCCAAGTTCACAACAAAGTCCTGCACCTGCTTCCCATTAATATAAGAAGTATTATCGAGAACTTCATGAATAGCCGCATCTACTTCCTGCTTAATTTTCAGGTATTGAGATTTGGTATCCACCATTTGTATAGGACGCATGTATTTGTTTATATGGAGGGCAAAATTAGTATAAAAAAGCAAGATTTAGTCGTAATTATGTTTTTTTAAAACAGGCCAATTTCCTTATGCTTTTCTTCGTTTCTTTACATAGATAATCTCAATTTAGTTAATGCTACTATATCGTCTATTTATTTGGTTATACCCTAAAGTGGCTTGGCTTCTTAGCTCCTCTAATCATAAGGCTACGCAATGGCTAGTAGGAAGAAAAGAAATTTTCAAAAAATTAGCTATTGCATTTCATAACAACACTACACCCGTAATTTGGATGCATACAGCTTCATTAGGAGAATTTGAACAAGGTATGCCTATATTAGAATGCATCAGAAAGCAATACCCCGAATACCGAATTCTTCTAACTTTTTTTTCCCCTTCCGGTTATGAGGTAAGAAAAAATTATCAAGGAGCAGATTATATTTTTTACTTGCCGATGGACTCCCCATCGCATGCTACTCGATTTTTTAATATTGTTCAACCTTCGCTCATCCTATTTGTCAAGTATGAATTTTGGTATTTTTATTTACAGGAAGCTAAAAAAAGAGATATTCCGTTATTACTCATCTCGGGTGTATTCAGAGAAAATCAGCCTTTTTTTAGATGGTATGGAGGGTTACATAGAAAAATACTTTCTTTTTTCACTTTCCTATTTGTACAAAATCAATTATCTGCACAACTGATGAATTCAATAGGTTTTAAAGAGCAATTGATGATTTGTGGCGACTCTAGATTTGATCGTGTAGCGAGTATTGAACAAAGATTTGAACCCATTCTTTTAGTTAGTAAATTTTGCAAAGACAACAACACAATAGTTGCAGGAAGTACCTGGACTGAAGATGATGAAGAACTGGATCACTTTGCCAATTCAAATAATGGAATCAAGTTTATTATTGTACCGCATGACATAGAAACAGAAAGATTGCAGGAGTGTTCACTGTTGTATAAAAATTCAATTTTGTATTCCGCATATGAAAAAATTGACGCCTCAGGTGGTATGATTTCTCCAAACATTAATGTGTTAATCATAGATAATGTTGGCATACTTACCAGGCTTTATTATTATGCTACTATTTGTTATGTTGGTGGTGGCTTTGGAGATGATGGCATACACAATATTTTGGAACCGGCTGTTTATGGAAAACCGGTTGTTTTTGGCCCCGTTTATGACAAATATTTTGAAGCAGGTGAATTAATTGATTGCGGTGGAGGTTTTAGTATTGAGGATACATTAGAGCTGGAAGACCTATTAGTTGAATTACTTGAAAAAAAGGAATTGTACCTAAAGTCTGTTAAGGCTGCGAAACAATATGTAATAACCAATGTAGGTGCAACGGACAAAATAATGAAATATATTCAGGAAAACCGTCTTTTGATTAACTGATCGAAATGCTTTACGGTTTCGTTATTATCCGACCAACTCAATTTCACTTTAAGCTCCCTTTGTATCCAATATTCTGCTTCCGGATAAATGGTAAATCCATTAATTGTTTTTATGCTTCTTTCGTACATATTTTCATCTCCTCGAAAAAGCTCCTGAACAAATAAGAATCGGTCATTAACACCAATGGCTTTTTTTAGGTCTCTGATAGGAGATTCTTTTAGAGCAGTGGCCAATTCCACCCTTTCATCCTTTAGTTTTTCATTCAAATTAACAAACGGTTTTGCTAAAACAGTATTGAATTCAAAAATTTCCTTGGATTTAATATGTTTTTCAGGCTCCAAATCTTGAATTCTAGATTGATGTGATAGAGTGGGTACTTCAGTTAAATTATCAATCTGCCATACATTGCTAGATTCTTTCTTTTTTTCAGGGGTTTCATTCAATATTTGAACAGTATCTGCAATATCTTTATCAAAATAGTTTCCTGAAATCTTAGGCAATTGAACAGAAACTTTCCCAATTACAGTGGAAGGCGAATGATTTTTTTGTAATTCTGACAGTAGTAGCTGGGCTGTAATAGCCAACTTATCAGCATTTGCCTGCTGTTCAAATTGTTCTTTTAATTTGTTGATCAACGTGCCTACTCTTTCCATTGGATGCAATACATTTGGGGGTTACCAATAAGTTAGAACTGTTTAAAGTTACAAAAGTTTATTAGATAATTAATTTTAGAAATGTTTATTGAACCGAATATATCAGGGGAAAGAAGGGGTTGGATAGAAGTTATATGTGGAAGCATGTTTAGCGGAAAAACAGAAGAACTCATCCGAAGGTTGAAAAGAGCCAAAATTGCCAACCTGAAAGTGGAAATTTTTAAACCCGCAATTGATATTCGTTACGACGAAACCAATGTGGTTAGCCACGATGCAAATGCCATTCAATCTACCCCTATTGACAACTCCCAAACTATTCTTTTGCTAACTGAAGGGGTTGATGTTGTTGGCATTGATGAAGCACAATTTTTTGATGACCAGATCATACATGTTTGTGAGGTGCTTGCACTGAAAGGGGTTCGGGTAATTGTAGCCGGATTAGATATGGATTACAAAGGCAATCCTTTTGGTCAAATGCCTTATTTATTATCCATTGCCGATTATATCACCAAACTTCATGCAATATGTATGAAGTGTGGCAATATTGCCAATATTTCTTATCGTAAAACAGAACAACCCGGTCAAGTATTAATAGGCGAAAAGGAAACCTATGAGCCAAGATGCAGAATTTGTGCCAATGAAAAAAAATAACAGAATCATAACGCTTATTAAAAAAGATTTTCTGCTCGAAACCCGACAGCAGTATACGTTGTATGGCATTCTATTGTATGTTGCCTCCACTATTTTTGTGGTGTATTTATCCATGGATAAGCCGGAAGAGAAAGTATGGAATGGCTTATTTTGGGTAATCCAATTATTTGTTTGTATAAATGCAGTAGCTAAAAGTTTCTTACAGGAAAGTAAAGGTCGAATGCTCTACTTTTATTCGATAGCTGGTGCTGCTGATTTTGTACTTTCAAAACTTCTCTTCAATGCCATGCTGATGGTAGTGATGAGCCTGCTTAGTCTGGCAGTATTTACATTACTTTTGGGAAATCCATTACAAAATGCATTTGTCTTCCTCTTTATCACATGTTTTGGGGGCATGAGTTTAAGCCTCGTATTTACTTTCCTGGCCGCTATAGCTGCCAAAGCCCAGCAACAAGCTGCATTAATGGCAATTATGGGTTTTCCAATAATTATTCCGGAATTACTCATACTGATGAAGATCTCATCTACTGCTTTTTCTTCTGTAATTCAGGATAGTTGGTGGCAAATGGTTTTGCTTCTTGGCGGACTCGATATGATGGTCATTGCATTAGCCGTAATATTGTTTCCCTTTTTATGGAAGGACTAACTATTTTACAACTTTTTCAACACTTACAGATTTAATTACCACAGAATTCTTCTCAAAATCGCAGATGCCTAACCGTTTGTCCTTTATTAATCAATTGTTTTAAAGAATCGATGCCAATTTTTAAATGGGTTTCCACAAATTCTGAGGTCACTTTCTTATCACTCGCTTCTGTTTTTACACCATCAGGAACCATGGGAGAGTCGCTTACTAATAAAAGTGCTCCTGTGGGTATTTTATTATAAAAGCCTACTGTAAAAATAGTAGCGGTTTCCATATCAATTGCATAGGCCCTAACTTTCGTTAAGTAGTTTTTAAATTCATCATCGTGTTCCCATACCCTTCTGTTGGTGGTGTAAACAGTACCTGTCCAATAATCAACTTTATAATCGCGAATGGTAGTAGATATTGCTTTCTGTAACGCAAAAGCAGGCATGGCAGGAACTTCCGGTGGAAAGTAATCATTGGAGGTTCCCTCTCCCCTTATAGCTGCAATGGGCAGTATGAGGTCACCTATCTTATTCCTCTTTTTTAAACCACCACACTTGCCCAATAATAACACGGCTTCAGGTGAAATGGCTGTTAAAAGGTCCATTATCGTTGCTGCTCCGGGACTACCCATTCCAAAATTGATTATGGTAATACCATTGGCGGTAGCACATTGCATTGGGCGATCTTTACCAATTACTTTAACATTATTCCATTTAGCAAACATGGTAACATAATTGCTAAAGTTGGTTAATAAAATATACTTTCCGAAATTTTCCAGCAATTCGCCCGTATATCTGGGTAACCAGTTATTTACGATTTCTTCTTTAGTCTTCATATTAGAATGATTTATTAGATACCTAGGGCACCTTTGAAATTGATAATTGGCTAAATTACAAAAAATATCAGCCATAAACAATACTCATGATAAGTATAGAATATCCAACCTTCGATTTCCGAATCAAAACAATAAAGGAAAAAGAATGGATTTTTGATGAACTTCGGAAACAATGGGTAAGACTAACACCCGAAGAATGGGTTCGGCAAAATATGTTACAATACCTAATTCAAGTTAAAAATTATCCTGCTTCCTTAATTGCTGTAGAAAAAGAGATAACAGTTGGTGAACTAAAAAAGCGTTTTGATATCCTTGTTTACCGTGATTCTAAGCCATGGATGATTATTGAATGTAAGGAAATGAATGTTGCGCTTTCAGAAACGGTGCTTAAACAAGTACTTAATTATAATAGTACCTTACAAACACCATTCGTAATTATTAGCAATGGAAAGGGTATTTTTGGTTTTTGTTTACAAATGGGTAAATTAGAAAAACTAATAGAATTTCCTGATTTTTAGAGAAAATTTCTTATTATTTAAAATTGTTTCGAGTAATGCTTACCTTTCATTTCGATTTTTTTAAAGAAGATTTATTTTCAGCAATTTCCAAAGAGTTATTAAATTTTCAAGAATAGCTTATTTATTAATATTCTGAACAATGTTATTTCATAAACAAAAATGTATTTTTTATCTTATTGTTTGCATTTTTTTTCTTTATCCAAACATTACAGTTAGTCAGGTTTTGAACATTGATAAGTCAGACACTTCAGATTACGTAAATACTGCAAAAACGAATTTGCAATTTAATTCCGGGTTGGAAATTGATAGGCAACAAGCCACTCTTTGGGATGCTACCAATACTGCCGAGTTCTTGTTACAGAAAAAAAAAGAACTATTGATTTTAGCAGGCAGTTACCGATTTACTTATAATGGCCCCACAGATATTTTAAATGCAGGATACATACACCTTCGTTATCGCCATAATTATAAAAATAAATACCAACCGGAAACTTTTGTTCAATACCAATGGGATAATAAAAGAGGGTTGGTTTACAGGGCTTTAGCCGGTGGGAATATTCGATATAATGTATGGAAAGGTGACAAATGGGATTTCAATGCCGGACTGGGCTTGTTTTATGAAGAGGAAAAATGGAATTACGATGGAGTAGACTCAACAAAGCTTCCAACCAATACCACACCTATTCTTAACCAATTAATTAAATTAAATTTTTATATCCGATTTGATTGGAAGTCCGGAACAAATAGCGATATCGCTTTTAATGTTTTTTTGCAAACAACACCAAATAAATTTGCCCCGAGAATTGCACCACATATACAATGGAATATTTTGGCAGGGAAACATCTTGGGTTCAGTATTGGCTTCTCAGGTGTTTATGATGATGATCCGGTGGTACCCATTCATAAATTCTATTATAGTATTTCGAATAGTATTTTGGTAAAAATTTAATCCAATAATCGAGATATAAAAGAAAAAAATGGGCAAAATATCTTACAACTACTTTGATAAATTATTAACATTTCTTAAGCCTCAAGCATCCTAAACCATTTAGACTTTACAGATACTACAAGTGCGATTGTGAGGGCATAATCACGGCGATCAGCCCGTTGCTATGTCTTCACTTCAACAACTGACAGCCAGTATCATACATTTCAATATCTTCTGGGTACTACTAAATTTGGGGGGACACAAATTCTGCTGTTTAAAAATTCTGCACTTTATACACTCCCAAAAAAAAAGAACAGATAAATTAAGAGGAAATTATCTTCAAAATTTATCTGTTCCTTGGCCTGCCTTTCAAAAATTACCAGCTTAGCTATTTTATGGAAAAATACCTAGCTCTGCATAAGAGGTTCCTACTTTGTTTATGGCACATACATAAGCAGCTGTTCGCATATCAGGTATTTCCGAATTATTTTTCCAAATCGTCATAATTTCTCTGGTAGCAGTGATCATGGTTTCTTCCAGTCCACTATGTACCAAATCAATTTCTTCCGGACCATGCATAATAAATTTACGTTCAATGTCTGTAACCTTTTTATCAGTTAGTGTTTCTATTTGTTCAAGAATATGGCTATTTAAATTTTCGGTAAAACGTTTCTCCATTCTACCATAACGTACATGACTCAGATTTTTTAGCCATTCAAAATAAGAAACCGTAACCCCTCCTGCATTTAAATACATATCGGGCACAACAAGAATACCTTTTTCAGCCATGATATCATCTGCTTCAGGTGTTAAAGGACCATTGGCTGCTTCGCCAATAATTTTTGCTTTTATTTTTGAGGCATTTGTGCCATTGATTACATTTTCTAGTGCGGCAGGAATTAAAATATCGCATGCCAATTCCAAAGCGTCGTTACTAGATGCAAGGTTAGTTGAGCCGGGAAAATTTAAAATAGAACCGGTTTTTATTTTATGCTGAAAAACTTCTTCTTCATTCAACCCATCTTTTTTATAAATAGCCCCATCATGTTCAGAAATAGCAATAACCAAAGAACCATTTTCACGGAAAAATTTAGCCGTATGGTAACCTACATTTCCCAACCCTTGTACCACTATTGTTTTACCTACCACGCCAATAGATAAACCCTGGCGTTTCATGATATCTTCCATATTACACACTTCTCTTATTCCAAAAAACACACCTAATCCGGTGGCTTCTTTACGTCCGCGCACCCCTCCCTGTGTAATGGGCTTGCCGGTTACACAACCTGCTGCATCAATATCACCGGGTTTCAATGATGCATACGTATCAACGATCCATGCCATTTCTCTTTCACCTGTTCCATAATCTGGTGCAGGAACATCTATACCCGGTCCTATAAAATTCTTTTTTACTAATTCGCTTGTATACCGTCGGGTTATTTTTTCCAGTTCGTAAGCACTGTGTTTTTTGGGATTAATTTTAATCCCGCCCTTAGCACCTCCAAAAGGAACATTAACAATAGCGCATTTATAAGTCATCAAAGACGCCAATGCCATCACTTCATCCTGGTTTACTTCCTCACTAAAACGAATTCCTCCTTTACATGGCGTTTTGTGTTGTGAATGCTGAACCCTGTATGCTTCTATCACTTCAATACTTCCATCATCCATTTTTACGGGAAAACGCATACTATACACACTATTACAAGCCTTAATTTGTTCTAGCAATCCTTTTTCCCATTTGGTAAACTTGGAAGCCTTATCGAAACTTTTTTCAACACTTTGAAAAAAACTATAGGTTTGTTGATTAGACATAAGCAATCGTTTAAATATTTATTTTTTATTGTATACTCGAAATGGATATTTATATTATTTATTTAATTCAATTATGCAAATTCAAAAATGCTTAAGCGAAGTCTCAGGTGATACTATGACTATTTTTTTCCATCTTACTTATCTTTCTATCCAAATTAAATACATATAAAAACAAACCCAGTAATATGGTTACAACAACAGCCACTACTACATAAATCTTTCCATTGCTATGCATCATATCAACAGGTTCCGGGATGTTGCTTTGTGCATAGGTTCCCAAAGTATTAAAGCTAAGAAGTAAAGCAACCCTAATTCTTGTTTTCATATTCATTCGTTATTTTTTTTTGGTAAATCAATTGAACCCTGATTCGCAAAGTTGTGATCCATACACTTAGCAATGTCCAACCCAAAAAAGCTGGGTACATAACCGTTCGCATATCATTGGTTGTATCTTTCGGATTAAGCCCCGGATTTCCTTCACTTCCCATTCCCCCGGGATGCAAGCTTTCTGTTAATCTGGGTAAAATCCATATAGTAGGAAATAACATAAAAAAGGCAAAAATATTATAAACAGCCCCAACCCTTGCTTGCTTTTCCTCATCATGTAAACTTCCTTTTAATACAAAGTAGGCAAAATACATAAGTAGGGCAATGGCAGTTCCATTTTGCTTGGCGTCACCACTCCAAGCCTTCCCCCATTGAAAATGAGCCCAAATCATCCCGGTTACTAATCCCATCACCCCTAAAAAAGTACCCATTCTTGCAAATTCGGTTGAATACACTTCTGAAACGGTTTCCTGTTTACGCAAATATTTTATGGCATACACCACAGAAACAGTAAAACAAACCATCATGGCAATCCACATGGGAACATGAAAAAAGAGGTTTCTAATCGTTTCTTTGAGCGGTACACCAGGCGGTGAAGGCACTTTAACTAAAAAGCCATATGAACAAGTATATACAAGTAATGAAAAACTCAACAACTTCCACCAGAATTTTCGAATCATGATTGGTTTTTTACAGTAATCGTTACCTCACATTCTACAAACTAACAACTGTGAGCGCAAAAATAAGTGAAAGGGCTTCAATAAATGAACGGTTGTGTAAAAATTACCAATTTCAGAACCATTTAATTTTGATTAGCACTTATGAATGAGAAAGTCTTTATAAGCCGTTCCAAAATTTCCGAAATCTAAAATTTCCCAATTATATTTACTTATGTCTGGTCCGCTTCTACTTATCAAAAACCTCTCTGTAAGGTTCTTAAATGACAAGTGCTCCATAAAAACATTAAATAATATTAACATATCTGTTAATCGAGGCGAAATATTTGCCCTTGTGGGTGAATCAGGTTCAGGCAAATCAGTTTCTGCCCTTTCTATCCTTCGATTGTTGCCCTCGCCACCGGCTGAATATAGTTCTGGGGAAATTTTATTTAGGGTTGATGATGAATTGATTGACTTGTTAAAAGTTTCTTCAAAGAAATTAGAAACCATTAGAGGAAACCGAATTGCGATGGTTTTTCAAGAACCTATGACATCACTTAACCCCGTTCTTACCTGCGGGCTTCAGGTAATGGAAGCCATTCAGCAACATAGTAGTTTGCGTGAATCTGAGGCAAAACTAAAAACCATAACACTTTTTGAAAAGGTAAAACTACCCGATCCCATTCGAATGTTTACACGGTTTCCACACCAGTTAAGTGGTGGACAAAAACAAAGAGTAATGATTGCCATGGCCATGAGTTGCGATCCTGACTTATTAATTTGTGATGAACCCACTACTGCTTTGGATGTAACAGTACAAAAAACCATACTTCAATTAATAAAAGATTTGCAAAATCAAAACAACATGGCAGTTATTTTTATAAGCCATGATTTAAGTGTCGTAGCAGAAATTGCAGACACAGTTGCCGTAATGTACAAAGGAGAAATTGTTGAACAACAACCAACTGTAAAACTGTTTTCCCACCCTATTCATCCCTATACCAAAGCATTATTAGCCTGCCGTCCGCAATTACATTCAAAAGGTGAAAGACTTCCCATAGTAAGTGATTTTATGGAAGTATCCGGTGAAGGAACTATGAGGGAGAAGTTAGGAGTTTGGGGTTTAGAGTTTGGAGTTAGTGATTCAAAACAACTCCAAACTCCAAACCCCAAACTCCTAACTATAAAAAACCTCAGTGTTCATTTCCCCAACACAAAAACCTTTTTAGGAAAAGTGACCTCTTACATCAAAGCGGTTGATGATGTGAGTTTTGAATTGTTTGAGGGGGAAACATTGGGACTGGTGGGCGAATCGGGATGTGGTAAAAGCACTTTAGGCAGGGCCCTATTGAGATTGATAGATATCAGTTCGGGGGAAATACATTACAAAGGCATAGATCTACTGAAAGCGAAAAATCAAGAATTAATCGCTTTAAGAAAAGAAATGCAGATAATTTTCCAGGATCCATACTCCTCTTTAAATCCCAGAATTACCATAGGAAATGCAATCGCTGAACCATTATGGGTTCATGGCATAGTACAAAACCCAAAAAAGAGAAAAGAAAGAGTGATTGAATTATTAGAAAAAGTAAACCTTAGCTCAGCACATTATAACCGATACCCGCATGAGTTTAGTGGCGGG
>JAYTSC010000003.1:0-3142 GCA_043745885.1 Bacteroidota bacterium
CAACACTTATAATATAAAAAATTATTTAGCCGTTAAAAGAAAAAAGCCAATCCAAACCTAACCAACACAGTTTCAGGAGAACGACCAATAGAAAAATTCAATGTTGCTGCATTAAAAGGAACAAAATATATACCGGCCCCATAGCCTGTATTAAATTTTTCAGAAGAATCGTTTTCTATCCAAACCCTTCCATCATCCAAAAATACATAACCTCCCAGTCTTCCCCTAAAAACAAATCCTTTTAGATTTGCCAATGTAAATCGTAACTCAGTATTTTGGTATAAACTGGTTTTGCCGGTGAACCTGGTTCTTAAATAGCCTCGTAAATTGGTATTTCCACCTAATGTATTGGCATGATAAAATTCGAAATCACCAAAATTATTGGCAAACCCTGTTCGATGGGCCAAAACCATATTGCCCAAAGGTAAGTAAATACTAATGGCTCCATTTACTTGTATAAAATCATATTTGCCATTTGTAATATTCCTTTTGTAAGTAATATCTGTTAAAAAATGATATCCCCTGGTAGGATATCTTATATCGTCTGTTTTAGCAATAATATAATGCAAATTAGCGCCTAGATAGGTATTCCAATTAAAAATATAATTGTTGATGCCTGCATTACTACCGGTAATGAATTTTCCCTCAGTTTCCTCCACTTTTAAATGCTCTGCGCTGAGGCCAAATTTGAATTCCTGGTTACCAAATTGCCTTACCAACATGGGGTTGGCAATCAATTGCTTAATTCTAACCCTGTTATAAGTTCGGTCATCAGTTGCCAAAATTGTTTCGTTTCCATTGCCATAAAAATTAATAACATATTGAGGGCCTCTGTAGGCAGCAGCAATATCTACATCCCATTTGCCTACCAATTGTGTAAATTTTCCATCATACAAAAACAAAGTAGCTCCGGTTTTGAAGGCCACTGCAGCACCAAAAGATTGTTGCCAGGTAAATGGATTTTTACCCCAGCCTTTTTTTATATAGTTGAGACCATACCCTAAAAATATACCATCATCAGGGTTATAGCCGGGTATAAAATGTTTATTGAACAAGTCATATTGAAAATGCTTTCTGTTGTAATTGATTAGTAAGGTATCTTCACTAAAATGTGTTTGATAGCTTTTTCCGGTTTGTATTCGGTTAGTAGAGTCATCATAAACTTTTATTATACCAAAGGAAATGCTGTCTTTTGTTTCAATAAAATTGTCCATGCCTTTTCCTCCGATAATGATAATTTTTGTTTTTCCTTTAAATTCTCCAGTGGTCTTAAAAATATCATTTCCATCCAAACCGTATAAATAAATATGTTTGGTTTCAGCAGCAAGAAAATTTCTCTTGAATAAAGTATCTGTTAGCTGATTCTCTTTTGAAATTTTTTGTACAATAATTTCTGTTTCAGATTTTGATTTTTTAGTAACCATAAATAATTCTTTCTTATCAGACCCTACAATATCCACTTCTTTTGAAAGCACATCATAATATTGTAATCCAAAACGAAGCATATCATCTCTTCGTGATTTGAGTAGTTCAATCATGTGCTTTCCCGAAATGGCTGTAATTGAATCCGGAAAAGCATGGATGCCTTCTTCAATGGCTTTATCGGTTAACAATTTTTGTAAATTGGTAATGATGTCTTTCCAGTTTTGCCGAGATAATTCGTTTAGAAATTGTTTGTCTATATAACGGGCAGCCAAAGAACTGCCGATTACATTGTTAACTTTTGGACTCAGATTTTGCAGGCTTTCTAACCCACCCGGTCTGGATAAAAAGTAAAGGTTAATACCATCTGCTTTCGAAAGCGACTGATCTCTGTCCCTAGCAAATGGGGTATAAGTGGTTTTATTGCGTACTTTATGAGCCAACCAAACCCATTGGTCTTCATGCCTGTCCCAGTCGTTTATCCAGATATCGAAAAGACGCACTTTTAAAAAAGCTTTTTGATCTACTTTTCTATCATGGTCATCGATTAAACGTTGAATTAATTTTTTAGTAGTGATTACATCAGTAGCAAAACCTGTGAGTGCGGTATTTTCCCAACCTTTGTCAGCAGGACGTTCTTCAAATAAGCAAAGTCTGTTTGCAAATTGTTTTGCAGAATCTTTCAAGCGATCACTATACGGTACAAAAACGATAACAGGATTGGTATGGTAAATGCCGGCAGACTGAGAAAGCCTGGCCACAGCAAGGGCACCATAAGGGTGTGCCATAGAAATTTGGTCATTCACCAGTTCATTTACAAAACTGCCTCTGAAAGCTTCGGGCACTATAGATGTGAGGGTTTTATCCATCGTTCTCAATACATATTCTTTACCATTGGCACCCTCTAGCCGTAAAGATTTTGTTTCACGTCCACCACCTACTTTAGAAGGCGTTAAACCGCCTGCGGTAGCATCCAGATCAATTACCGGAAAGGTTAGGGGTACCTGCCATTCTTTTCTATAATGTTTGCCCCACCAGAGTTCTTTCCATTTGGTGGCTTTGTATTGCTCACCGGCAGCCATGTGAACGGTACTGTCTTTAAAGATGATATCCTGTGCGGTAATGGGGAGGCTAATAAAGAAATTCATCACTAATAGAAATAGGAAAAAAATATTCCGATTCATTGGATGTTATTTTCTTTTAAAAAGTTTTTTATTTAGCTTATCAGATAGTAAGGTACTAATAGTTCCGAGAACTGCTCCTGCCAATACATCGGTAGGATAATGTTTACCCAGGTACATTCTGGAATAGCCCACCGATCCTGCCCACAAATAAGCAGGAACGGCTACATACCATTTTTTGTATTGAAGAGTGAGGGTAGTGGCATAGGTAAAAGCCAGGGTAGTATGTCCCGAGGTGAATGAATAAGTAGCCGATCCTATCGGTTCTGCTTCGTAAACAATGGTAGGATAAGCCAAAGCCGGACGAGTTCTTTGTATGGATATTTTTAATAATTGGGAAACGGCAGTACTGATGGCAATATTTACAATACCCTTATAGCTTTCTTGTTGTAAATTTTTGTTATGCTGAATGGTACCTGTCAAAAAAGTAGCCGTTATGCCTGCTACCGGTAACCAGTTGGCGGAGTTACTGGTTGTGTGCCAGTATCCAGAACCAGGATTAGGGGGATTTATTTTATTTAGTAAATCTATATCCCAGT
>JAYTSC010000004.1:0-1764 GCA_043745885.1 Bacteroidota bacterium
ATTGTTAATGTGGTTGCGGTTTTAACTGACAGCCCGAATCCAAATAACTATTGGAAAGTGCTAAAGCAAAGGCTGGTAAAGGAGGGAAACCAGTCGGTTACAAATTGTAACCAACTGAAAATGGAATCATCCGATGGAAAATTTTATAAACCAAATGTTGGCGACACTCTCCGCCACTGTTGGTTGGATGTACAACAGAGAGAAAAAATCATTTGCTGGTCAAATGAACAACTAAGGCTGTGACTCGGGACTAAAGTCCCTGAATTTTATTTTAATATTATATGGTATCCCCACTCTAAAGAGTGGGGCAAATTTGCTTATATATATTTTATTATTCGGTATGGGAAAATTGACCTTTACTCTGTTCTTTAAGGTAGGGATAACAATTGATTAGCGTATTATATTAGGTGCTTTAGCACTTCATCGGAAAAAAATCTATAAACTTTAATTCCAACATTGAAACAGACTACCACTCACATATAAACAAATAACTTCCAAAGAATATTTACTTGAAGACATAATGATTTTTGCTGTTATGAGGGGATTTTTTACTAAAATTATTAATCACTAGTTCCATATCATTTATACTTGTATTAAATTGTAGTCTATGAAAAACATTTCCTATTTATTATTGCTATTACCATTACAATTACTGGCACAACCTTTTACCAAAACCAAAACCACCAAATGGCAGGAACAGGCTAACCGCATAAATATTATCCGAGATAATTTGGGTATTCCCCATATTTATGGAAAGTCCGATGCCGACGCTGTTTTCGGTTTATTATATGCCCAATGTGAAGATGATTTTAAAAGGGTTGAAATGAATTATGTTGAAAAACTGGGAAGGCTTTCTGAAATAAATGGCGAGAAAGACTTGTACAATGATTTGCTTATTCGGATGATTATTGATTCATCAGATGCCATTAAAGATTATGAAAAAAGTCCGGTTTGGTTAAAATCTCTCTTGCAGGCTTATGCAGATGGAATTAATTATTATCTCTACAAACATCCTGAAACAAAACCTGCTTTACTTACCCGTTTTCAACCCTGGTATCCTTTATTATGGACCGATGGAAGTATTGGCGCCATTGATGTGGCAGATGTAACAGTAACTGAACTTAGAAATTTTTATTCCGGAGAGCCGGCTATTACAACGCGAATAAATACCAAGGATGATTACGATCGTTTCCCTGATGGATCGAATGGTTTTGCTTTGGCCCCTTCAAAAACAGTTTCAGGTAATTCAATTCTATATATTAACCCTCATACTACTTTTTATTTTAGACCGGAAGTAGCTGTACAAAGTGAAGAAGGATTACACGCTTATGGCGCCGTGACTTGGGGACAGTTTTTTATTTACCAAGGTTTTAATGAACATTGCGGATGGATGCATACTTCCAGTTATAGTGATGTGGCTGATACGTATTTGGAGAAGGTTACAAAAAAAGAGGGTTTATTCTATTATCAATACGATAACCAAATAATGCCGGTGAGCACCAAAAATATCACAATAAAATATTTATCCAATGGCAATTTATTAACGAAGAAGATTACCACTTATTTTACCGGACATGGTCCCATTATGGCAAAAAGAAATGATGTTTGGATTTCTGTCAAAGCCAATAATAGAGATATCAAAGGGCTAATACAATCCTGGCAAAGAACAAAGTCAAGGAATTTTGAAGAATACAAAAAATCAATGGAATTGCTCGCTAATACTTCAAATAATACTGTGTATGCAGATGACCAGGGAAACATTGC
>JAYTSC010000005.1:0-7247 GCA_043745885.1 Bacteroidota bacterium
GTAGTGTTTGGAAATAGAGATTTGGGTGATAAAATGATGCAAGGTGATAGAAAAACGCCTGAAGGAATTTTTCATATTACCTGTAAAAGAAAACATGAAAAATGGAGTGTCTTTATGAATATTGATTATCCGACTGCTGAGAGTTACCAAAAATTTTATCAGCGCAAAGCAAACGGTGAAATTCCGGTTTATGCAAAAATTGGTGGCGATATTGGTATACACGGCACTTGGCCAAATGAAGATTTCGCTATAGACCAATACCAAAATTGGACAGAGGGTTGTATAAGTACCAAAAACTTATATGTTCAAGAACTATTCAGTCTTTTACCGGTAGGTACAAAAGTTGAGATTAAAAGATAATGAGTTCAAATTGTATGAATTCAATTATCCTAATGTATTTTCAAGCATATTTTATTCAATATACTTATCTCTAAAACCATTCACATAATTTAGTTACTTAGAAATTCATTAGTCGCCTGCTTCCATTTCTCATTTTCTTTTTTACAAAGGCTTTCATGTGTGCTGTTCGTATACCTTACAAGGGTTTTATTTTGAGTGGACAGATTATTAAAGATTACATTTGTTTCGGTTTCGGTTACCCTTTGATCGTGAATACCCCATTGAAGTAAAACCGGACAATTCAATTTTTTGGCATATGTTTTAGGACTTAGGTTAAATGCCCAAAAACCTTGCTCAGTGCCTCCCCAAAATGCAAGCAGGGTACTCAAAGGTTGCTCTGGTAAGTGCATGGTTCGAAGCCTTCCTTCTACAGCGCCCATCAATGTCCCAAAAGGCATTTCAAGTATTACTTTGTAAGGTTTTAAGTTAAAATCATTTACAGATTTCATAACAGTAGCTGCTCCAAGTGAAATGCCATATAAAACAATTTTCGTTTCCCCTTTTTCTTTTATAAAATCCCAGGCTGCCTTTACATCCATTGCCTCATTGGCTCCAATGGTACAAATATTCCCCTCGCTATTTCCATGTGCCCTTAGGTCGGTCATAAAAATATTCCAGCCCATTGCAAAAAAAGTTTCTGCTTCACGAATAATACCACTTTTACTACTCCCATGTCCATGAAACATAACAATCGTCCCTTTTGCGCTGTCTTGTTGCAACCACCAACTTTCTAACTGTAGTCCATCATTTGTGGTTAACTTAATTGTGTTATGCGTTGGATGCAATGAATCCACGACTTTACTTTTGGGATAGTTCATTCCAAAGAAAATAGCAGAGGCTTTCTCGCCGGCACTCATTTGTTCCGATTTTTTAGCAGGTGGGAGATTGGAATAAAAGTGTGTGAATTTATAGGCATGAAAAGCAGCCATAATATTCATCAAAATGAAAATTCCTATAATTGTATACCCGATTCTTTTAAGCCATTTGAAAAGCATATGATATTATTTTAGTAAAAAACGAATTGTTTATAGAAGCATTAATCAATTATTTTATATCCGAAATAACTATGCAAGACTTCCGGTAAAATTATTCCTTCAGGGGTTTGATTATTCTCTAATAAGCAAGCTACAATTCTAGGTAAAGCCAAAGAACTTCCATTCAGGGAATGAGTCAATTGCATTTTGCCTTCAGCATCTTTATACCTGCATTTCATTCGGTTGGTTTGATAACTTTCAAAATTACTTACGCTACTTACTTCTAACCATCGTTCTTGTGCGGCACTATATACTTCAAAATCATAAGTAATGGCGCTTGTGAAACCCATATCACCTCCACATAATTGTAAAATACGGTAAGGTAGAGACAGATTTTGCAGAAGTTTTTCTACATGTAGCACCATATTTTCCAACACTTTGTAACTAGATTCCGGTTCTACAATTTGGATTATTTCAACTTTATCAAACTGGTGTACCCTATTTAATCCACGGACATCTTTTCCAAAACTGCCTGCTTCTCTTCTAAAGCAGGGAGAATAGGCCGTCATTTTAATGGGCAGGTCTTCTAATTTGATAATGGTATCACGATAAATATTGGTAACCGGCACTTCTGCTGTAGGTATCAGGTAAAAGTTATCAGCAGTGGTATGATACATTTGCCCTTCTTTATCGGGCAACTGGCCTGTTGCAAAAGCACTGGCTTCATTAACCATGAAAGGTGGAATATATTCAATATAACCCGCTGCTGTATTGTAGTCTAAAAAGTAAGCTATTAATGCCCTTTGCAATTTAGCACCTCTCCCTTTGTATAAAGGAAACCCACTGCCGGTAATTTTAGCACCTGTTTCAAAATCAACCAGATCGTATTTTTTAATCAGGTCCCAATGCGGTTGTGCACCTGACGCTAATATGGGCTTATTGCCTCCCTCCCTCACAATAATATTTTCCTCCGGTGTTCTCCCTACCGGTACGTCTTTATTGGGGAGATTGGGCAGAAGCACTAGGGTATCAAGCAAGTCTTTTTCTATTTTAATCATCTGATCCTTCAAGGGCTCAAGGGCTATTTTCGATGAGGCAACTTCCGTTTTAATAGATTCGGCTTCTTCTTTTTTGCCCTGTCCTATCAATTTGCCAATTTCCTTTGAAGCTGAATTTACTTTGGCCTGGGTATGGTCAAATTCTGCCTGCAGCCGTTTTCTTTCATCATCCATAGAAATGATGAGATCAACTAGTTTGGGTTCATTAAAATACTTAATAGCTAGTCGTTTTTTTACTTCATCGGTATTGTTTCTCAATACACTCACTTGTAACATAACAGATCAATTTTGGGCAAATATAACTTTTTGAAAGGTGCTGATCGCATGACTCCTAGGTTTACCTTTGCCCAATATGAATATTTCAGACGATTTACAGCAAAGGTGGTGGGCCATGGAGGCTAAATTGGTTGAACGTTTTGGCAAAAAACCAGACTTAGAAGCTGTTTTATTCCTTATAGGTATGCAAGAAACGGGGTTTATGCAGGAAAAAATTTCTAAAGAACAGAAACAAGACCTCATGCATGTTGCAGTATGTAAAGTGCTTAGTCAAAGCGGCTATTACATTTTAGAAGGACAGGATGAGGAAGGTTGGCCACATTATCTACAAGTTAAAGAAATACCGGTAATGGTTTTACCGGATCAGGAAAATTTTATTAAAGACCATGTTTTGTTATACTTTGAACAACAAGGATTTTAAGAAAATAAGTACATTTAATTTCGACTATTCATTTTTTATTCAATATTTGCACAAATAAACCACCCAATTATGAATTTTCCAGCAGATGCTCGCTATACCAAAGACCATGAATGGATTCGTCTCGATGGCAATGTGGCCACAATTGGCGTAACAGACTTTGCACAGCATGAGCTCGGAGATATTGTATATGTTGATATCAGTACAGTTGGAAAAACATTGGCAGCCGAAGAAATATTTGGTACAGTAGAAGCAGTGAAAACAGTAAGTGATTTGTTCTTGCCGGTTGCCGGAATAGTAACTGAGTTTAATGCCTTATTGGAAAAACAACCCGAATTGGTAAATACGGATCCTTATGGTGAGGGTTGGATGATTAAAATGAAAGTAGAAAATACCGCAAGTGTGGAAGCATTAATGTCATATGAGGCTTATGCCGCATTGGTAAGCTAATTACTTTTTCTTAACCCCTTTTATTGTGAAATTGTACCAATTTATTCCGGCAATTGGTTGGTTTATGCTCAGCCTGTTTTTACTTTGCCTTCCTGGTTCTACCATCCCTAAATATCCCTGGTTAGCCCATATTCAGGCAGACAAGTTGATTCATTTCGTTCTTTTTTTTGTATTATGTTTTCTTTTTTGTCTTCCTTACAAATCAAGTCCTCAAACCAGCGTTGAAAGAAAAAAGAGGTTTCTTGTCATCCTGATTTGTTGTATTATCTATGGAACTGCCATGGAATTTGTACAGAAATATTGGATACCCAATAGATCTTTTGAAGCTGGGGATATTATTGCAGACAGTTTGGGTGCTTTCGTAGCATACTTATATTGTATGAGGAAGCTTGGCTAATTATCGCCCAACCATTTTTGTAATGAATATGGATTTAATATGCTTTAGGAGTTTCTGATACATGTAATACAGTGTAGGGTACATTTCGTAAAAAATCCGCTTTCCTTGTTCATTTCTTCCATTTCCAATAATTCATCCAACCAAAAAGACAACATTTGCAAAACTACTGGGATTAGTGCAAAAAATTGGTCCCGATAGAAATCGGGACCGCAACCAAAACTAACTGCTTATGAGAAAATTTACGAACTGTCTGTTTTATGTTATAATGCAAAACTGATGCCAAGGTTTACCTTAGAATTGTTAATGTTGTTAAGAAGATACTATATCCGATTATTGCGTTGCCTATTCCAAAGTTCCTAATTAAAAAACAAAAAATTGTGGATTGATTAGTAATGTATTGTTAATCCTTTTGGAAACAAGGATCTGAGTAATATAGCATTTTAGCTTTTTCCATCCCATTTCTATACCTTATGTCCTATTTTAACTGGAATGATAATCTTATTTTTTTAAGCAAACTATGTCTCAAAAAGCTTTGGAATACCGGAAAAGTGTTTGCCAGTTGCCAGATTTCTAAATTTATAGCCAGCCCGGTTCAATGGGGCTATTCAATTAGCATTTCCTTTCGAAGCTACTACTTCCTGTAACCTCCGATGTACTGATTGTCTAAGTGGGCTAAGGTCTTTTACAAGGGCAAAGGGGAAGTTGAAAAACGGTTTCTTCAAACAAAGCATTGATGACGTATATGATAAATTATTATATTTAATTTTTTACTTTCAGGGTCAGTCTTATTAAAATCCCGATTTTTTGCTGATTGTAAAATATGCACACAATAAGAGAATTTATACTGCCACATCAACAAATGCACATTACTTAACAGAAAAGAAAGCTAAACAAACCGTTGAAAGAGGTTTAGATTGATTGATTATATCCATGGATGAAACCACCCAAGAAATTTACCAACTTTATAGAGCTGGGGCAGCCTTGAAAAAGTAATGGAGTGCGCAGGAAATATTGTAAAATGGAAAAAGCTATTAAAGAGTAAAACTCCTCTTATTTTTTTCAGTTTCTGGTGGTAAAACCAAATGAATATCAAATTATCGAAATTAAACAGCTAGCTAAAGAAATAAGTGTAGACCAAATACGTTTTAAAACAAGGTAGATTTACGACAATGAAAACGATCCCCACCAACTTATTCCGGATAATAATAAATACAGTTGCTATAAAAAAGATGTTTCCGGTAAAATGACTTTTAACAATAGCTTACAAAACTATTGTTGGAACCTTTGGCATGCCAATGTAATCACTTGGAAAGGATTGGTTATCCCCTGTTGTTTTAACAAAGACGCTACTCACCAACTGGGCAATCTCAGAACTGCAAGTTTTAAAGATTCTGGCATAATGAAAATTACAAACAGTTTCGTCGTGAACTACTGTTTAACAGAAAAAATATTGATATCTGCACAAATTGCAGTGAGGGTTTAAAGCTTTGGTAAAAATACGTAGGTTTGAAGTTTGAGGTTTGGAGTTTTTACATATCTTCAAACTACTAACCACTAACTATCAATTGACTCCAAACTAGTATATGGGTATTGAAAAAGACATACAACAACAAGTATTCAGAAACGAGTACCAAAAAGCAACAGTAAACCTTATTTTTACTACTAACTGGTTAACAGAAAAAATTAAAGTGTTCTTAGATGATGAGGATATCACCTCTCAACAATTTAACATTCTTCGTATATTAAGAGGCAACAAAAAGCCAATGAGCACTTTAGTTATTAGGGAAAGAATGCTTGATAAAATGAGTGATACCAGCCGCATTGTGGAAAGGCTGCTTAAAAAAGGGTTAGTTGATAAAAAAATATGCGAAAAAGACAAGCGAAAAGTTGATGTAGAAATATCGAAAAAGGGTATAGTGCTTTTGGAAAAGTTGGATAGAAAAAATATTGAACTCGATAAAATACTCGACAGTCTTTCTATTGACCAGGCAAGAACACTGAATGGCTTATTGGATAAACTTCGTGAGTTGCATTGATACAAAGTCTATATTTTCTTAAAACCATAATGAAATTTTCATATTTTTTAAATCTCAATCTGCTTAAGATTATCTTCGCACCATGAGAAATATTTTCAGTTTCAGTTTACTTATTTGTTTTCTTTTAAATGGTATAGTAACAGATGCCCAATGGGCATCTCCCAACTTTGAGTTCCGCGGTGTTTGGATTGCTTCTGTGGACAATATAGATTGGCCCAGCAAAAAAACTTTATCAGTAGCAGAACAAAAAGAGGAATTTATCCGTCTGTTGGAAATGCACCAAAGAAATGGGATGAATGCCGTTGTTGTTCAGATTCGGCCTGCAGCAGATGCTTTATATCCATCACAATATGAGCCATGGAGCGAGTTTCTTACAGGAAAACAGGGATTACCCCCTACTCCTTTTTACGATCCATTGATATTCATGATTAATGAAACACATAAAAGAGGCATGGAATTTCATGCCTGGCTAAATCCCTACAGGGCAGTATTCAATATCCTTACTTCTTCCATCTCCCCTTCTCACTTAACTAAAATACATCCTGAATGGTTTTTAATTTATGGAGAAAAAAAATATTTTAACCCCGGTTTGCCTGAAGTTAGACTGCATACAGCCAGAGTAGTAAGGGATCTGGTAACGCGTTATAATCTTGACGGACTTCATATGGATGATTATTTTTACCCCTACCGCATAACTGGAAAGGAATTCCCCGATCAAAAGGATTATGAAAAATATGGGAAGGGATTAAACAAAGAGGATTGGAGAAGAAGCAATTGTGACAGTATTATTCTGCTCATTCACAATATTGTTAGAACTGTAAATCCCCGAATTAAATTCGGTATTAGTCCCTTCGGTGTATGGCGTAACAAAAGCCAGGATCCCATGGGCAGTGATACAAAAGCGGGTCAAACTAATTTCGATGATTTGTATGCAGATATATTGTTATGGTTACAGAAAGGCTGGATAGACTATGTTGTACCGCAGCTTTATTGGGAACGAGGCCATAAATTAGCTGACTATGGCATTTTACTTGATTGGTGGAACCAGCATAGCTATGGCAAACATCTTTACATTGGTCAAGGTATTTACAGAGCAGGTAGCAATAATGCTTGGAAAAATACCAATGAGATACCCAAACAAATACAAGAACTAAGAAACTATCCTACTACTCAGGGGAGTGTTTATTTCAGCAGTAAGACTTTTGATAAAAACCCCAATGGTTGGAACGATAGCTTACG
>JAYTSC010000006.1:0-2639 GCA_043745885.1 Bacteroidota bacterium
TGAGGGGGGAAAGAGAGATTATGTACTCTATAGACCTAAAGAAAATATTCCCGAATCCAATTATTACGATTTGTACGATTTGATGAAAAATTATATAGGAAGTGAAGATCCTGCAAAAATGGAAGATCGGGGGGGTGGGGAAGCATTGAATACGTTCCCAGTACGAAAAGTTTCTGTTCCCGTTGATAAAGCCATGGTTGTAAAAAATGGAACCGTGAATGCAACAGATAGTATTGTAAGTGAAATGCGTTTTGATATTCCTAAACAAGCCATGGTTAAGAACGATCTAGCTCTTTTGAATATTATTGCTGCTAATAAATGGACCCGACCAATCTACTTTACCAATCCCTCGGCCGATCTGGGTTTTGACAAATACTTACGTAGGGATGGATTAAGTTTTCGTCTAATTCCTGTAGAAAATAATCGAGTAAATACTGATTGGATGCTAGACAAAGCCATGAACAAATTTGGATTTGGTAATGCCCATGTAAAAGGCGTTTATTTTGATGAGGAAAATCGCAGACATTTAAATACACTTAGAACAGCCTATGCAGATTTGGCAATGGATCTGGCCGGTAAAAACCGCAAAGAAGATGCAAAAAAAGTTTTGCAGAAAGCCGATAAAATGATGAACGAATCTAATTTTGGATATGGAATCACCAGTCGTGGTAACCAGCATAACCGAAATTCATTATTGTTCCTAGAAGCTTGTTATATGGCAGGTGATACGGTTTTGGCCTCTAAAGTTTCCGCTTCAGTAAAATTAGATCTTCAGCAACAGATAAAGTATTATAATACCATGAGTGCTGAAAAACAAGAAACGATGTCTGATGAAAGGCGTGCTGCAGAAAAATATCTACAGGATATGCAGCAGATGCAGAGCATTTATAATCCGCGTATTCAAATACCCGGTAAAATGATGGCAATTGATGATTCAGGTAAAGCTGAGAAGGATAGCGGGAAGAAAGAATAGCAGTACTTACTATTTGTTATAGATTTCAACTTACAGATAGATATTTCTTCTTGCTTACGTTTATCTTATATCTCATATGCGTTTCCTGTGCTCTTCATGAAATATTTTTTTGCATAAAATGTAATGGAGAAAAAGAAAATTTATTCAATACAGGTTTTAAGGGGCATTGCTGCTATTCTTGTTGTGCATGCCCATTCAATTGATCTGGTTGGATATTTGCTAAAAGAAAGTTGGCAGGGAAATTTCAGGTTTCTTCAAAACTTCGGTGCTATTGGTGTTGATATTTTTTTTGTAATAAGTGGGTTCGTAATGGTTTATGTAACCCAAAGCATGCATGGCTATAAAGATGCAAAAAAATTCTTCCTCAAACGTATCATTCGTATTTACTCTTTGTATTTGCCCTTGCTACTAATATTAATACTGTACAAACATCCTAAGTGGCTCGTAATTGTTAAAGATATTACGTTACTGCCAATTGCTGATAAAGGGAATACCTTTCTTCCATTAACCATTCAGGTTGCCTGGACTTTATCTTTTGAAATGTTTTTTTATTTACTGATGGCCATGGCGATTCGTATTTCAAGTGGTCAACATGTCTTAATCACATGTATTACTTTATTAATCTTAACTGTTTTGGGTGCAAATGGCCATTTTTCTGAAGTTCATCTTACTTTTTTAACCAATCCAATTTTACTTGAGTTTTTATTTGGGCTTATTATTGGTTGGATATACATTAAAAGAATAAGAATACCTGTAATGGTAGTTCTCTTTATGCTACTTACATCGGTTATAGCTTTTATAATACTTGTTATTAATGGATTTGGAAATATATCAGAAGCCGGATTTACACTGGATGCCAGTTCAAGCCTAACGAGAGTAGTTTTATGGGGTATTCCCTCAGCCATGTTTGTAGCAGGTTTGGTCTTCCTTGAATCAACCTACTCTCCGTTATCAGTTAATTTTCTGAGGAATAATATGTTAAACCTGCTTGGGAATGCATCCTATTCAATTTATCTTGTGCATACCATTTTGTTTTCCGCAATACTCTCAACTGGTTTTTCCGGATTTTCAGGGATTAATAGTGATGTATTAATTTTTATATTTATAACGCTAGTATGTTGCGTAGGCATTTTTGTGCATCTTTTTCTTGAGAAACTTTTGTTAAAGTATTCCACCTCTAAGATTTTGAATTGATAATATTTTTTTATACTTGATTTTTGTAGCTTGCAAGAATGATCGGTCATCGTTTTATACAGTTTAACCCCAACGAAAATAGTAAAAGCAAATTCGAGCAGTTGCTAGACCTTTTCATGCAATTACTTACCTACACTAATGGGGATGCAGGAGAGGCTTTGGAATGGCTTAACCAATTAGACCATCAATACAAACTTACCAATGATGAATATGGTATGGGTGATTTTATTGATGACCTGAAAGAAAATGGCTACATGCAGGAGAATCCTCAGGACGGAAAATTTTCCATCACAGGAAAATCAGAACAAACCATTCGCAAAAAAAGTTTGGAAGAAATTTTTGGTAAACTGAAAAAAACAAAGCAAGGCAATCACCAAATTTTTAAACCAGGCCAGGGAGATGAAATAAATCCGGATACGCGCCCATTTCAGTTTGGGGATATGCTGGAGCAGATTGATTTTACAGAAAGTAT
>JAYTSC010000007.1:0-5781 GCA_043745885.1 Bacteroidota bacterium
GCAATGAAGCTTGCATCTGAGTTTGGTATAGGATGTGTAGCTTTATCGAACACCAATCACTGGATGCGTGCCGGCACTTATGGTTGGCAGGCCGCAAAAAAAGGATTTGTTTTTATTGGTTGGACAAATACCATTGCCAATATGCCCGCATGGGGGGCTTCCAATGCAAAGCTGGGTAATAATCCGCTTGTTATAGCCATCCCCTACAAAGAAGATGCTATAGTTTTGGATATGGCCATGTCTCAATATTCATTAGGTGCTATGGATTTGGCAGCTATGAAAAAAGAACAAATGCCAGTAAATGCTGGATTTAATAATGCCGGAAATTTAACGACTGACCCTTCTGCAATTTTGGCTTCTCGTAGATTAATTCCCACAGGATATTGGAAAGGAAGCGGATTAGCTCTGTTGCTTGATATTTTGTCTACCGTTTTATCTGGCGGATTAGCAACTCATCAGATTGGTAAAGAAGGGGTAGAATTTGGATTGTCACAAGTATTTATTTCTATCGATTTATCAAAGTTGGGTAACCATTCCTTTATTGCCTCTGCAATTGAGCAAATCATAAATGATTATCAATTATCAATTCCTGCCAATGAATCACAAAAAATTACGTTTCCGGGAGAGCGAGTATTGTTATCAAGAAAAAAGAATCTTGAAAACGGATTACCCGTAATGAAAAAAGTATGGGATACCATTATTAGATTGCAAACAGATAGTTCAAAAGTTGATCATATACCTTATCTCTAACATTCAAAAGAAGTCTTAGCTTAGGAATGACAAATTATTTTTTCTTATTATCAATTAAGTCTACATTCCCAAGTAGTGAAATACCTGACTGATTAATGAAATCAAAAAGACTTTTTTCTAAAAAAATAATATTCTTAAAAATGAAATGTAATACCAAACTATAAAGTCTTCTTTATTCATTTTTAATTGTCTTACCCGTTTCAACACAACATCTACTTAAAAAAGTTGACGTGCTAACTACCATGAAACTGGCCATCTTTTATTTCATGAACAAATGGGCCGATTCAAGCAAAACAATAACCACTAATCAAGAACCACTGAGTAATTTATAGATATAAGCTATTTATTAAGAAGGGCTCACATTGCATTGTATAGTATTGCTACAACCCAAGTTTATTATGACTATGTTGTTCAATGGGGTAAAAAGCACCAATGGGGTTTATGGGGTGGAATTAAAGTAAGAAAAGGAGATAACCAATGCGCCGGACAAACTTATATTGACTTATACCTTTTAGATAAAAAAGAAGAACGCACTAAAGATATCAAAGCCAACATTGATCTGATGATACAATCAGAAAAAAAGATGACTGGTCTTGGATAGATGCATTACAAATGAGTATGCCGGTTTTTACCAGACTGGGGGTTATATATAACGATACTTCCTATTTTAGAAAAATGTATGAGATGTATGCCTTTGCCAAATATAACAATGGAGGAAATAGGTTATTCGATCCTAAAACAAACTTGTGGTGAAGGGATAAGGATTTTGTTTTTCCTGCTTACAAAGAACCCAATGGAGAAGGTTGTTATTGGTACAGAGGAAATGGGTGGGTGATTGCAGCTTTGGTAAGAGCTTTGGAACAATTACCCAAAACCGATCCACATTATAAAGAATACGTAACTGATTATACAAATATGTGCAAAGCCCTACTGCCATTACAAAGAGAAGACGGTTTTTGGAATGTTAGTTTGAAAGATCCGGGCCATTTCGGCGGAAAAGAATTAACTGGAACCTCCTTATTCACCTATGGGTTTGCCTGGGGAATTCGTAAAGGGTTCTTAGATAAAAAAATATTTTTAACTTCAACAATAAAAGCTTGGAATGCCTTGGCAAAAGATTGTGTTCATCCCGATGGAATGCTTGGATATCTTAAAGGTACAGGTAAAGAACCCAAAGAAGCGCAAGAGACTATAAAATCAAATAACAAGAAAATAAAGGAAAAAAGAAATAGGTGTCAGTTATTAACAATAGAGGCACCAATATCAAGAATAGCAGAGCAGAAAATAAGAAAGCAGATGGCGTCCCAAGCTTCATAAATGAAGAAAATACGGGCTTACCATCTGCTCTATATCAAACTTATAAAAAATGTTTGAAAAAACATGTTTTTTAACGGTATAACTGTGGCATAATTGCTAATCAAATTTTTTCAACATGGAATTAAGTTATTTATCTACGGCTGAAAATATTGAAATAGTTAACCCCTGATTGGCATAATTACCTATAAAAGTGCTTGTAAAATATCCTTCAAAATATCTTCCCTATGTTCTAATCCAACACTAATACGTATTAACCCAGGAGTAATATTCACTGCCTGTCTTTCAGCTTCACTCAGTTTGGCATGTGTTGTGCTGGCAGGATGAGAAGCAATGCTTCTGGTATCACCTAAGTTAGCAGTAAGTGAAAGCATTTTCAGGTTGTTTAAGAACTGAATACCTGCGGCCAATCCTCCTTTCAATTCAAAACAAACAATACCACCACCATTGCCCATTTGTTTGACCGCAATAGCATAATGCGGATGACTAGGTAAAAATGGATATCGGAGAGAGGCTATTTTTTCATGTTTCTCTAAAGATTGTGCAATAAACAAAGCATTTGATGCATGACGTTCCATACGAACATCTAATGTTTCTAAACTTTTACTCAATACCCATGCATTAAAAGGGGAAAGTGCCGGTCCGGTACTTCTGCAGAATAGATAGATTTCTTTAATCAGATCTTTTCTGCCTACAATTACGCCACCTAAAACACGACCCTGTCCATCCAGCCATTTGGTAGCAGAATGTACAACCAAATCAGCCCCAAATTGAATGGGTTGTTGATTGATTGGCGTGGCAAAACAGTTGTCAACATTTAAAATAACCGAATGCCTTTTGGCAACCCGATTAATCATTTCCATGTCTAAAATATCTAATCCCGGATTTGTCGGTGTTTCTAAATAAATCATTTTGGTATTGGGTCTGATAGCTGCTTCCCAATCCACTTCAGATGCATCTGCTCCGAGATAGGAGTATTCAATTCCAAATTTTGGCAAGTATTTGGTAATCACTGTATGTGTACTTCCAAAAATGGAATTGCAGGAAAGCAGGTGATCGCCTTGTTTCAACAATGCCATAAAAGAACCAAATACGGCACTCATACCGGAAGCGGTTGCATATCCGGCTTCTGCACCTTCTAAGGCACACATTTTGTCTATAAACTCCTGTACCCCCGGATTGCTGAATCTGCTATAAATATTATCATCTGTTTCATCTGCAAAAGCAGCACGCATATCTTCGGCATTCTCAAAACAAAAACTGCTTGTGAGAAACATCGGTGTAGAATGTTCCATTTCATTAGTGCGATCTGATTGGATGCGGATGGTGTTGGTTTGGTTATGTTTTGAAAGGCTCATGGTGTATTTGGTATTTTTTCTCTCTCGAAAAGAGGTTTTTTTTGAAATGTATTTGAAAAATGATACTAAAGATTACTCAGATGAAACTTCAACCTTCCAATCTATTACACAACCTGCTGCACGTAAAGTTGCTGCTACCGAACAATATTTGTCTAAAGTTAAGGAACAAGCTTTTTCTGCTTTCTCCTTGTCCAGTTTCCCTTTGAATTGAAAGAGGATCGAGACTTGTTTCCATAAAGAAGGTTCTTTACCCTCTTCTCTAATTCCATCAATAATCATGGAAAATTCCTGAATTTCCTGGCGCTGTTTTTTTAAAATTAAGACAATGTCAATTCCACCACAGCCACCCAGACCCATTAAAAGCGTTTGCATGGGTCTAATACCCGAATTGTGTCCGCCTATAGCTTCAGCTGCATCCATACGGGCGGTATTTCCATTGCTATCCGTAGCTGTAAATGCATAGGCATCATCTACCCGTTTTATCTCAATTCTGGCCATTTTAAAAGATTTATGCAAATGTAATTTATCCATTCCCTTATTTTGCTAAAGAAATGCGGAATTATACTTTATGAAATTTTATGATCATCTAACTGATTTTAGTTTAGAAAACGGCACTGTCTTGCCTTCTATACGTATTGCTTATCATACTTATGGTACAATGAATACTACTAAAACTAATGTAGTATGGGTTTGTCATGCGTTAACAGCCAGCTCAGATGCAGCTGATTGGTGGAAAGGATTGATAGGAGATGACTCGTTAATCAATCCCACAGATCATTTTATTGTCTGTGCCAATATTTTGGGCTCTTGTTATGGTACCACCGGCCCAACAAGTATTGATCAATCCACCGGAGAGCCTTATTATGCTTGTTTCCCACAAATAACTATACGGGATATGGTTAAATCTTTCATTTTGCTTCGAAAGCATCTGGAAATTGATAAAATTCAATTATTAATGGGTGGAAGTATGGGGGGCTACCAGGTGCTGGAATGGGCTGTAATGGAAAAAGAAGTGATTGAGAAGCTTTTTCTGATTGCAACTTCTCCCTCCGAAAGTGCCTGGGGTGTGGCGGTACACACTGCACAAAGATTAGCCATTGAGGCTGATTATACCTGGAAAGATCATTCCGCAAACGCCGGTGCCAAAGGTTTGAAAGCAGCCCGAGCTATTGGGATGTTGACCTATCGCAATTACGGTGCTTTCCAGGAAAAACAAACGGATCCGAATCCGGAAAAAATTGATGATTTTAAGGCCTCATCTTATCTCAATTATCAGGGAGATAAATTGGTGAAAAGATTCAATGCATACAGCTATTGGCTGCTTACCAAAGCGATGGATAGCCACCATTTGGGCAGAGGTAGGGGTGGGGATCTTATAAAAGTGCTTCACTCAATCTTCCAACCCACTTTAATTATCGGAATCCATAGTGATATCCTCTGTCCGCTGGATGAACAAAAGTTTATGTCAGACTATATGCCCAATGCTCAATTAATTGAAATAGATTCTGCTTATGGACATGATGGGTTTATTATTGAAACGGAACAGATAAGTAAATATTTGAAAAATTGGATGATGGATTAGGAATTTATTTTAATAGAAGTTTTAGTATGCTTGATAAAAAGTATCGCCGCAGTTTCGCAGATTTGAAATAATTAATCTGCGAAACTGCGGCTTATTTTTTTATGATTTGGCAACTTAATTCGGATGATAAATCCGCTCAGCTTTTTTATAGATTTCCTCTTTATTAAATGTCATGGGTTTCGTTTGCTGACGGGTGTACATCTCCATCTGGTCTGAATAATGGGGCGATCCTTTGCGGTTAGAAGCACCATATGTATTAATCGATTCAATGATGGGGCCATCTTTGGTAAAACGTACCAGCTCAATATAAGCATCTCCATTTGTTCCTTTGTACATGCCATTTTTATAAGGAACCGAATTCATAGAAGATAAAACATCCGGCAATCCGGGTTGAGGAATTTCTTTATCACCCCGAACCAATTTCTGAATATCACCTAACTGAAGATTTGTTGTGCCAAAGCTTTTTAGCATATCTGTTTTTACCTTCGATAAAATAGCAACACATTGATCAGTATTTAATATTCCTGTTATCATATAGTTCGACAAAGATTTGGTAACCATTTTATAAACCAATAAAAAAGTAGCAGCCCCCATACTTTCTACATTTGTTTTTTTATCCCATTGGTTGAGGTTAGTAATTAAATCACTGATTTCAGGATGATCTTTTGGATTCATCATAAATAAGGTATCAATATTCGGAGGGAAAGAAAATTTTGATGGGAATTGTCTATCAAATTTTATCTTTTTAAAACTCTCGAAAGATACTTTATCCATTCC
>JAYTSC010000008.1:0-2516 GCA_043745885.1 Bacteroidota bacterium
GGTAATAACAGCCCGAGTAGCAGCTTTCTCATGTAGTAGGTTTTGATTGCGGTAGTTTTAAATATACGCCGCTTTTGGGAAACTAAGAAAGTATGCAAAAGAAATTACTACAGAATACAAAGATTCTCCCGCCATAGTTGGTGGCCTAGCAAAATACTGCCCAAACGCTGTTGGTCAGGCGACCAACAGCTTCAAATTAAAAAAGAGCAACATTCTTTATGTTTCTATACAGTTTTCCAAGCTGCCAATATCTCTTCCGTATGATTTTTACTAACCGGTTTTTCAATGATTTTTACAATCTTTCCGGTTTCATCAATCAAAAAAGTAGTACGGGTGGTACCCATATAGGTATGTCCCATAATTTTTTTCTCGCCCCATAAATTGTATTTGTCTACAATCTTCTTGTCCTCATCAGATACCAATGGAAAAGGAAGTTTATGCTTCTCTTCAAACTTTTTATGGCTTTTTACACTGTCAGTACTTACGCCAATAACAGAATACCCTTTTTTCAAAAGGGCAGAATAATTATCCCTTAAGTTACAGGCTTGGTCGGTACAGGTAGGTGTATCATCTTTTGGATAAAAATATAGAATCACTTTTTTGCCTTTGTAATCAGCCAACGATATGGCTTTCCCATCTTGGTCAAATGCTTTGAATACGGGTGCTTTACTACCCTCTTTTAATACTGCCATGTTTTTTGTATATTTTCAATTTATAATATAAACATTCTTTATTGCCATTTGTTTGACATTGCCGGAATTAAGTAAAAAATTAAAGCTTAGTTTCCATTATGAGCCTTAGATTTGCACAATTTATATTTTTGCAACCATGCCCAAAGACAATTCCATTAAATCTGTATTAATCATCGGTTCCGGCCCCATTATTATTGGCCAGGCCTGTGAATTTGACTATGCCGGCTCCCAAGCTGCCAGAAGCCTCAAGGAAGAAGGTATTAAAGTGATTCTAATTAATAGCAATCCTGCTACAATTATGACCGATCCTATGATGGCCGACCGTGTTTACCTCCTTCCTTTAACGGTCGAAAGTATCGAAAAAATTCTAGAAGAGAACCAGATTGATGCAGTTCTGCCTACAATGGGTGGACAAACGGCACTAAATCTCACAAAAGAGGCTGACGAATTGGGTGTTTGGGAGAAATTTGGAGTTAGAATGATCGGTGTAGACGTGGCTGCCATTGATACAGCAGAAGACAGAGAGAAATTTCGCCAATTAATGGTTAAAATAGGTATTTCCGTTGCCCCCAGTAGGGTTGCCAACAGTTTTTTAGAAGGAAAAGAGTTTGCTCAGGAGATTGGTTTCCCACTAGTTATTCGACCTTCTTTTACTTTAGGAGGTACCGGCGGCGGAATTGTACATTGCAAAGAAGACCTCGATACCGCACTGGATAGAGGCTTAAAAGCATCCCCTATTCATGAAGTTTTGGTCGAAAAGGCAGTTTTAGGATGGAAAGAGTTTGAATTGGAGTTGTTGAGAGACTGCAATGATAATGTAGTCATCATCTGTACAGTGGAAAATGTTGACCCCATGGGTGTGCATACAGGCGATTCCATTACCGTTGCACCAGCGATGACATTGAGTGATACCTCGTTTCAGGATATGCGCAACAAAGCCATCTTGATGATGCGTTCTATTGGCAATTTTATGGGTGGTTGTAATGTACAATTCGCCCAAAACCCCGAAACAGAAGAATTGATTGCTGTTGAGATTAATCCAAGAGTAAGTCGTTCTTCTGCATTGGCTTCTAAAGCAACTGGTTATCCCATTGCCAAAATAGCAGCTAAACTTGCGATTGGTTATTCCTTAGATGAACTAAAAAACCAGATTACCAAAACCACTTCCGCTTATTTTGAACCTGCAATAGATTATGTAATTGTAAAAATGCCTCGCTGGAATTTTGATAAATTCAAAGGTGCCAATGATACCCTAGGCTTACAGATGAAAAGTGTGGGTGAGGTAATGTCCATCGGCAGAAGTTTTACAGAAGCCATTCAGAAAGCTTGTCAGAGTTTAGAGAATGAAGCCATTGGTCTTGGTTACTATGGTAAAAGCTTAATGAAGAGTGAAGAGTTGGTAGAATATATTAAAACCCCAAAATGGGACCGCATCTTCCGTATTAAAGATGCTTTAATGCAGGGCTCCACAGTAAAATCAATTGTGCAAGCCACTAAAATAGACCGTTGGTTTATTTACCAAATTCAGATTATCTGTGAAATGGAAAAAGAAATGTTGAAGTATTCTATAAATACAATTCCCAATGAGCTATTAAAAGAAGCCAAAAAGAACGGTTTTTCTGATTTACAAATTGCCAAAATTTTACATGGTGATTGTACCGAAGACCAGGTTTACGAAAAAAGAAAAGCATTGGGCATTACGCGTGTTTATAAAATGGTAGATACTTGTAGTGCCGAGTTTGAAGCAAAGACGCCCTATTTTTATAGTACGTTCGAGGGATAAAATCTCTCTTACCTCTTTTTCTCTTATCCACTCTTATTGAA
>JAYTSC010000009.1:0-2096 GCA_043745885.1 Bacteroidota bacterium
ACTTTTTCTTGTACTTTTTAAGCGCTTTGTCAATGTTTTCGCAATCTTTTGAATCGATGATTAGCATAACTATTATACCTCCTCAGGTGTTTTTTAGGAATGCAAAGATAAGGGTTGATTTGAAAATTCCAAACGAAATTATGGTTTGGGGGTTGGAATTTGGCGTTTGACCCTATTTTTACTCAAAAATTGGAAATTAGCAATTGCAAATTATCTTGCATACATGTTTACAGGAATCATTGAATGTATTGGGGAAGTAGTTACTATTGAAAAAATTGGCACTAATCTTCGGTTTTTGATTAATTCACCTATTTTAAAGGAATTAAAAATTGATCAAAGTATTAGTCATAATGGCGTTTGCTTAACAATAGAATCATTGGCTGAAAATGGACATTGGATTACTGCCATTGAAGAAACCCTCAATAAAACTGAGCTACCCTTTTGGGTTGAAAGAAAGCAAATAAATCTGGAAAGGTGTATGATAATGAATGGAAGAATAGACGGTCATATTGTTCAGGGTCATGTGGATCTAACGTCTGTTTGTATCGAAAAAAAAGAATTGGATGGCAGTTGGGAATTCAGTTTTCAATTTCCCAAAGAATATGCGCATTTAGTAATTGAAAAAGGATCCATTGCCATAAATGGTACCAGTTTAACTTGTTTTAATGTTCAAAAAGACCGGTTTACAGTGGCTATTATCCCTTATACATACGATAACACCAATATTCATCAGGTTGACTTGGGAACAGCGGTTAATATTGAGTTTGATATTCTTGGAAAATACATACAAAGAAGAATGGAATTGATGCAATAAATGTCCATGACTATTTCCCAAGTCAGTATGAATATTTAAAATGATTTGTCAAAAATCTTTTAAATAATCTTTCCTCGCAATGCACCACTAACGGCTGCATCCATTGCTCTTTCTGCAAAAGGGCGAGACACTTCATTCAATTCTTCAATTTTAGTTTGAATGAGGTTTTTGTCCTCCATCGTAAGTGCTAATTGAAGTGCCTGCATGGCTGTGGCAGTGGCCATCAATTCTGTTTTATTGAGAATACTTGCGTTTTTTGAAATAAATTTTTCTGTGACTGTAAGGATTTGCTCCCCTTCTGTTGTTGCTTCAACAATGGCTCTTTGTTGTATATCGTCTTTAGCATGCGATATACTTTCTAAAAGCATTTTTTCAACTTCACTATCTGTTAATCCATATTGAGGTTTTACTTCGATTTCCTGTTCAACACCACTTCGAAGTTCTTTGGCTTTCACCATTAATATTCCATCAGCATTGATCAGAAAACTAACTTCTACTTTTGGTAAACCGGCAGGCATTCCGGGGATTCCTTTCAAACTGAATTCAGCCAATTTCCGGTTGTCTTTTACCATATCCCGCTCACCCTGAAATACAGATATACGCATATCGCTTTGTCCATCGATATGCGTTGTATATTGGCGACCCACTTTAGTGGGAATTTTTGCATTTCTGGGTATCAATACATCCATTAATCCCCCCATGGTTTCAATACCCAGGCTTAAAGGTGTGATATCAAGCAATAAAAAATCTTTGTTTTTACCGGCAAGAATATCAGCTTGTATGGCAGCACCCAGTGCAACTACTTCATCTGGATTTACAGTATCGTTAACTGGTTTGCCAAAGAAATTACGTACAGCTTCTTTTACTAATGGCACACGTGTACTCCCTCCCACCATAACGATTGTATCAATTTGTGAAATTGATAATTTAGAATCGGCTAATGCATTTTTACAAGCAGTAATGGTTATATCTATCAACGGTTTTATTAGTGAATTGAAAATTTCTTTGGTTATGGATAAATTGTCTCCATTCCAATCTATATTAAATGAATCATGAAAAGTTAAATGTTTTTTTGCTTCTTCGGCACGTAGTCTTAATCCTTGAGCCAATTGTTTATTTTGTTTCAATTCCTCTAGTGAGATACCGATTTGCTTCATCCAATATTGAACAATTACTCTATCAAAATCATCTCCACCTAAATAGGTGTTGCCGTTGGTACTTAATACTTCAAAAATTCCATTATTGATATGAAGAATAGAAATATCGAATGTGCCACCACCCA
>JAYTSC010000010.1:0-2420 GCA_043745885.1 Bacteroidota bacterium
AATAAAGAAAAATAAAATAGCATCAGGATAAGCCAAAGTAAAAGACTACCCATAGTAAAAAGAAAACCCAGAAAGCTGTTATTGATTTTATCTAGCCAGCCTTTTAAGCCGGTTTGTAATATAATCCATTCGATAAAATTACTTGAGGTATGGCTAAAGAAATACATCCCAAAAATGAACAATGTGGTGTACAGTATACCGGGGATCAAAATCCATTTCCACAGTTTATGTTTTTGAATAAACCGGTGGGCCTGAAAATATGCCTGAATCGCTATAATCATCTCTTTCAGCACAGGGTTATTTTTTACTGTTCAAGATTACCACAATTTGTAATTTTGGTATTATGAAGGATATAACGCTCAGATATCATGATAAATTGCCTTTGGCATTTTACAGACAGAAAAATGTTTGTACAATTGCAAAAGCATTGATTGGTAAGGTTTTAGTTACTTCATTCAATAATAAGGAAACAGTAGGCCGAATTGTAGAAACTGAGGCGTACAACGGGATTGTAGATAAAGCTTCACATACCTGGAACGGTAGAAGAACAAACAGAACAGAAGTTATGTATGCAGAAGGAGGTCTGACCTATGTTTACTTATGTTATGGTATACACCATTTAATTAAAGTGGTAACGAATGAAAAAGAAATACCCCAAGCAGTACTCATAAGGGCTATTGAGCCTCTACAAGGTGTTGAGTTTATGTTATTGAGAACCGGGAAACAAAAGGCAGATTTTACCTTAACCAGCGGACCAGGCAATGTGTCCAAAGCAATGGGTATAACAACTCAAGTCTCAGGAATGAGTCTACAAAGCGATCAAATCTTTATTGCAAATGACAAATACAAAGTAAAATCAATACAAATTAAATCAACAACAAGAATCGGCGTAGAATTTGCGGGAGCTGATGCAAAATTACCATATAGATTTGTGTTAGAGGGTAACCCCTTTGTTAGCAGAAAAAAATAAAAGAATAAAGGTTACTTTTAAAGATCTTCTGAAAAAGAAAAAGGAGTATGATCATGAAAACCAGATGCCTCTGTTTCGTTTATTTTTTATTGCTCGCACAAATCTATTCGCAGCAGGGTAAAATTATTCGCTTTTCTTCTACCAACGCTATGTTTCCCGATTCTGCCAGACTTCATGGTCACGAATATAACGGAAAAAAATATGAGGCTACAACACATTACGCTGATAGTAGTGTACTAATTTATGTGCCTGACTATTTTTTGGATAAAGGAAAAATCAACTTGGTTTATTGGTTTCATGGGTGGGGAAATAATATTGATAGTGCCTGTTTTCAATTTCAATTACTTGAACAATTTCAATCCTCTCAAAGGAATGCCATTTTCATTTTTCCAGAGGGCCCCAAAAATGCACCGGATAGTTATGGAGGTAAATTAGAGAACCCCGAAGTATTTCAAAGCTTAACAAAGGAAGTTATTGCGAAGCTGAGGGAGAATTCTGTCATCAAAAAAAACAGTGTTTTTCAAATTAACGATTATTCGATTTCTTTGGCAGGGCATAGCGGTGCTTACAGGGTTATCAGTAAAATCATTAATAAAACACAAATAAGCGAAGTAATCTTATTTGATGCTTTATATGGAGGAAATTTTGACTATTTACAATGGTTGTCAAATCCTGAAAACCGTTTTATTAATATCTATACTAAAGATGGAGGAACGTTTGAAAATAGCCAACTGATTTTAAGTAAACTCACCGATTCATTGCATGTGCCAGTTTTGTCTGTATCTGAAGACGAAATAAATGAAATCCTATTAGTAGCTAATCACAAATTGTTTATTTTTAGCAAAGTTGGACATAATGAAGTAATTAACCATTCACTTAATTGGGAACGTTTTTTGCGTTATATACCTAAAAAAGCCAGTGTAAACACGCGAAATTAAGATCAAGAATGGAACTAGATTAACGCAAATTTTTAGATATGCGTAAACCTATTCAAACCTATCCTGCCAAAATTGTACAAAGAATCTTTTTTATTAGACTGCAGAAAGTCATGTTCGATTTTGATCTTGCCGAAATGTATGGAGTAGAAACGCGTATTCTTAAACAGGCTGTCAAACGAAATATCCATCGTTTTCCTAAAGATTTTATGTTTCAGTTAACTAAAAAAGAATGGATAGAGGTTATCACAGATTGTGATAACCTAGTAAGACAAAAATACAGTCCTTCTTTACCAATGGTATTTACAGAACAGGGTGTTTCCATGCTTTCGAGCATACTAAAAAGCAAACAAGCCTTAAAAGTTAATATTGCTATTATAAGGGCTTTTGTACAAATGAGACACTTACTAGAAAGCAATAAAGAACTTTCTAGAAAAATAAATGAGCTTGAGAAAAAGTATGATGGTCATTTTAAAAACATTTTTGTTGCCATTAAAGATATTATGAAGAAGAAG
>JAYTSC010000011.1:0-1879 GCA_043745885.1 Bacteroidota bacterium
TTTTGGCTTCTGTATTGATTCTTGCGGCCGTGAAACTCTTTTTTGTAAAATAGAATTATGGAAATTCAAGTAATTTATTTTGGTTCATTGGTTGATGCAACCTCAGTTTCATTTAGTCATGTGAATGGATTGACGGATACGGATTCCTTACAGCAATTATTGCACCAACAATATCCTAGTTTACAGTCTTGCAAATATTTAATAGCGGTGAATCAAAAAATGATTCAACAAAATACCCAACTTAAAAATGGAGATACTGTGGCTTTGATGCCCCCATTCTCCGGCGGATAAAATGCAACAGAACGAGCGATACATACGACAACTTATTCTTCCCGGATTTGGCAAAGAAGCCCAGGATAAGCTCCAAAACGCTAAAGTATTGGTGGTAGGGATAGGTGGGCTTGGATGTCCTGCATTACAATACTTAGTGGCAACAGGTGTTGGAAATATTGGCATCATTGACGCAGATACCATCAGTCTCAGCAACCTTCATAGACAACTATTATTTACTGATACTGAAATCGGACAGAAAAAAGTAACTGTTGCAGAAGGAAAGATGAAAGAGTTGAATGAACATGTTGTAATAGAATCCTATCCATTTGATCTTGCAAAAGAGAATGCACTTGATTTGATCAGTAAGTATGATCTGGTAATTGATGGTACTGATAATTTTTCAGCTAAATATTTGATGAATGATGCTTGTGTATTATTAAATAAACCCTGGATCTATGGTGCAGTTTCCGGTTATGAAGGACAAGTTTCTGTTTTTAATGTAACAAAAATCGAAAACCCGGCTATTCATTACCGAGACCTATTCCCGGTTACCCCCCACCCGGGTGAAATCAGAAGCTGTGAAGAAACAGGTGTTTTGGGCGTTTTGCCGGGCATCATCGGAACCATGCAGGCTACTGAGGCCATTAAGCTAATTACAGGTATTGGTAAACCCTGTTATGGGAGATTGTTGAATTATCGATTGTTAGACGCTACATTTTTCGAAATCGAGTTAAAGAAACAATTGGAATCTCCAAGTGTTACAAAATTATTTTTTGATTCCATGAATTATGATGGGAATGGTTGTGAAACAACGGAAGAAATTGATGAAATCAATGTTTTTACATTTAATGAATTGAGGAAAGACCCAAATGTTTTTGTTTTAGATGTGAGAGAAAAACATGAATATCCAACCATTAATTTTTCAGATGCGCAAATTCCGATGTCAGAATTGCAACAGTCCATCCAAAGTTTACCGGAGAAAGAAATTTGTATTATTTGCCACCAGGGAATCAGAAGTTTATATGCAGCTTCATTAATAAGAGCCCAAAGAAATTTAAAAGTGGTTAGTTTAAGAGGAGGGTTAACCGCCTATTTTAAATCAATTCCGGTATGAAAGAAAAAAAAATTCGAAATATTTTCATGGAAGGTGCCATTCCTTCACAGAAAATTGCAGATGATATTCAACACCATTCTCAGCAAATAGGCATTGGGGCGCATAGTATTTTTTTAGGACAGGTACGTGCCGATGAAAGAGAAGGTACTACGGTTGTAGCTATAAATTATACCGCTTACGAATTAATGGCCCTAGAAAAAATGGCGCTAATTAGAGAATCGTTATTTTCGAAATATAACCTCACTTGTATGCATGTTCACCATAGTTTGGGCAATGTGGCAGTAGGAGAGATCTGTTTGTTTGTTTTTGTTTCATCCATTCATCGTAAAGCGGCAATTGAGGCATGCGAAGAACTGGTTGAATCTATTAAAAATGAATTACCCATTTGGGGAAAAGAAATTTATCACAACCAAACAACCGTTTGGAAAGAAAATAAATAATCTATGGTTAACATCACCCATAAATCAAATTCGTTAAGAAAAGCTATCGCCT
>JAYTSC010000012.1:0-3642 GCA_043745885.1 Bacteroidota bacterium
CACCTCCTGGATTCAAACCACTGCCACATTGGGTTTGTTTGTATCGCTTGGTGTAATTCTGTTAACTCGTCATAGCTTAGATATTGACCAGGCAAAATCCATTGCCAAGTTTAACGATTGGGGCTGGCGTATCCCTTTTCTGGTTTCTATTATTCTGGTTGGCGTTTCCATTTATATCCGAATGAAAATGAAGGAATCCCCTTTATTTGAAAAATTAAAAATGGAAGGCACTACTTCCGTTAATCCATTGAAAGAAAGTTTTGGACATAAATCGAATTTTAAGATGGTGTTATTGGCATTATTTGGTGCCACCATGGGACAGGGAGTAGTCTGGTACACAGGACAATTTTATGCGCAATCTTTTATTGAGAATGTATGTAAAGTAGATTTCGACCAATCGCGAACCATTTTAATCTGGGCCATACTTTTTGCAACACCCTTCTTTGTTGTATTTGGTAGTTGGAGCGATAAAATAGGCCGTAAATGGATCATGCTGGTCGGCATGTTTTTGGCTATTATTTCTTACCAGTTCTTGTTTAAACAATTACTGAATGCAACAGATAACAAAACAAAAATTGAGATAGTAGATCTTAAACAAATTAAAACAACCCGAACGCCGATCGCTAAAAGCGGTGATACACTTAGAAGCGTATTAAATAAATTTTATTTTGAAGATGGAATGGTACTATCTGAAACTACCAAAGACACCCTATTTTCTGAAGTTGGTAAGAAAACATTAAAACCTGTGGTTACTATTTCAAAAGTTGTAGGCAACAAAGATTATTGGAAAATGGTATTCTTTGTATTTATCATGATTTTTTATGTAACCATGGTATATGGTCCTATTGCAGCATTTCTTGTTGAATTGTTTCCAACCAAAATCAGGTATACATCTATGTCTTTACCTTATCATATTGGAAATGGGGTATTTGGGGGACTAACACCTTTTATCGCCACCTTATTGACTACTATCTATACAAATGATAAACTAGTGGGGTTAATGTATCCGATTATTATTGCATCGGTTTGTTTGGTGATAGGGGCATTGTATATTAATAATAGAATTGATCCGGCTGTGGATCGATGATCTTTTTTAGCGGCAGTTTCGAATATTTAATCAATAAAAAATCTGCGAAACTGCGGCAATATGTTTAATCTCAATCTATGAATCAACTCAAAAAATTAGCGGGTATTATCTGGATCATACTTGGCCCGGTAGCAGTTTATTATCTTATCCAAACTGCCGCATCTGAAATAGCTAAAAAGCCAATTATTGATACCAAAATTCAATGGATTGTTTTCATTGTGGTTTTCATTCCCATTGCAATTGGGATGGTTATTTTTGGGTGGTTTGCGCTGAATGGTGAATACGATCACCTGCCCGAAAGTTCTGAAGAGTTGATTGATTGACTATTTTAAATGTTGAATGCTAGATTTTGAATGAAAACTATTTCAGTCATTTAACATTTACCATTCAACATTCAACATAATTTCGCCACATGTCTATTCTGGTAAAAAATTTAATTAAACAATACGGTGAACAGAAGGCGGTAAACAATGCTTCTTTCGAAGTTAATAAAGGAGAAATTGTTGGATTTTTAGGGCCCAATGGTGCAGGCAAGAGTACCACCATAAAAATCATTACAGGATACTTGAAGGCTGACGCTGGAAATGCATTAGTGTGTGGTTTGGATGTAAATGAAAATGCGATTACTATTAAAAAAAAGATCGGTTATTTGCCCGAATCCAATCCTTTGTATCCTGAAATGTATGTTCGGGAATACCTTAGTTTTATAGCAGGTATTCATCAACTAAATAACCCAAAAAAGGCTGTTGAAAAAGTGATTGTTCTTACAGGGCTAACCATTGAATCAAAAAAGAAAATCACTGAGCTATCCAAAGGATATAAACAACGTGTTGGATTAGCTGCCGCTTTAATACATGAACCTGAAGTATTAATTTTAGATGAACCTACCAGTGGACTTGACCCCAACCAAATAGTTGAAATAAGAAATGTGATTAAACAACATGGTCAAAATAAAACTGTTCTTTTCTCTTCCCATATTTTACAAGAAGTGGAAGCCATCTGCGATCGAATGATCATCATTAGCAAAGGACAAATTGTGGCAGATGACACACTTGTGAATTTACAAAAAAGGAAAAACGACCGACAGATTATTTCCGTTCGATTCAAAGAAAACATTGATCAAAAATTATTGGAAGATATTTCAGATGTATCTAAAGTAACACCCGTAAATAATGGAAACATTGCTGCCACAAAAATGGATTGGAAATTAGAAACAAATGACCCCGAAACAGTAAGAAAGCAAATTGTTAATTTTGCAGTAGCGCATAACTTAAATATTATTTCTTTACAAACTGACGAAAATAGCCTTGAACAGATATTTCGCTCCTTAACTTCCTCCTAATAATTAGCATGGATACACTACCCGGGATATCTTCTGTTGTTACGATTCAAAAAACAAATGACATGGGTGATCTGGAATGGTGTGCAAGGCTTATGTCTAACAATGAACCCTGGATAACATTAGAAAGACCCTATCTGTCATCAATTCAATTATTACAAGATCTCCTTAGTCAGGTATACCTAATGACCGAAGGAAATACACCCCTAGGTTTTGTAATGATAAAATTGCAGGGTCCTTTTACTGGATACATACAAACGATCGTTATTATTGAAGAAGCAAGAGGTAAAGGAATGGGTGAAGCCGCCATACGATATGTGGAAGAGCTGATTTATAAAGTGAGTCCCAATGTATTTATCTGCGTTTCTTCCTTTAATAAAAGGGCAGAGCAACTATACTTGCGTATGGGTTTTGAAAAAATTGGGGTGTTGAAAAACTATGTAAAAGAGGGCTACGATGAAGTGTTCATGCGTAAGACAAAAGGGCCCATCAACGATTTCAATAAATAGAAGCTGTTCTTCAGTTTCAAACTAGCATTAAATATTTTTAGCCACAGATCTAAATTGATTTAATCTGTAACATTTTTGTTTTTATGTGATTAATGTAAGTTTTCCTCTGCGTAAACTCCCTGTTCTCCTATTCTCCGCGGTTGGTTGAATCCCGAAAATGAGCAAATAGCTTTATAGCAATGATTTTTCCAACCGCGGAGAACAGGAGGGGCAGAGGTTTCGCGGAGTAATTTATAAGTACCAGAGGTTAATTTTTAATAATCTCCAAATCCACGCCTGAACTAACGAGCTGGTATGTGTTTAAATTCAGAATAATTTCGACACAAAATCTTTACCTATCATTCAACCCTTGATTCACAGAAAAGTGTAAATTGCAGCCTCATTCATTTTTAATAAAACAAGCAATCGAACATGAGTTACATTATTGAAGTACATGCCAGACAGATTTTAGATAGCCGCGGAAATCCTACCGTTGAGGTAGATGTATTAACAGATGATGGTGCTTTAGGCAGAGCCGCAGTTCCCAGTGGAGCCAGTACCGGCATTCACGAAGCAGCTGAATTGCGTGATAATGATAAAAAAAAATATGCAGGGAAAGGTGTTTTAAAAGCGGTTAAAAATGTAAATGATAGTATTGCGGAAGGCATTGTTGGATTTGATGTATCGCAACAAGCTGCCATTGATGAAACCATGATTGCTTTAGATGG
>JAYTSC010000013.1:0-1981 GCA_043745885.1 Bacteroidota bacterium
AAACAGTTATAGTATATTTTGAAAAATTTTGTTGATAACTGAGATTTTTGTCGAACGTAAATAATGCATCAAAATCATTTTCAAGTAATAGGCTAAGAAGTTTCCCATTCTTAATCCCATTCCATCCTTTATCTCGAACGGTGAAAATTTCGTGGTCAGGGAAATTTAACTTTAATCGCTTAGGTAAATTATCATCAAGCAAGAGCCTCATATAGTTGGTCGGCTTTTTGAGAAGTAAGCATTTTATTAGCTATTACAAGTAGGCTAATTGCTTGTTCTTTAGTAACAGATGGGAAATCGTCAAGAAATTCATCTAATGAAATACCGGCTTCAAGATGATCAAAAAGAGAATCTACAGGAACACGAGTCCCCACAAAAACGGGCTGACCGCTCATTATTTCTTTATCAATTTGTATGATATCTTGAATCTTCATTTATGCGAAGTTACGACTTTTCGGGTTTCATAAAGTTGCGCCTAATCGAGTCACGCAAGGGAGTTTCACCCCTACGTTTTCACAAAACTGTGCATGAGACGCTCACCTCACACAGCTCTTCTTGTTTCATCACGAATGTAGTACTATACTACGGATGTACCGTTATCCAGTGTGGAAAAAGCAGGGGGGATGCTTTGTTAGGTAGGATGCTGTTTAGGGATTTTCACTCCGAACCGAATAGCCCTCTGCGAGAGACCTGCCTGAAAAGGAAAATCCCTAAATTGGTGTTGCTGAACAAGGCATAGCTAAAAGATCCGGCATACTTAAATGTCAGGGCTTCTTTGTTTGACCAATGTCTCCGACTTTTATGGGGCTTTCAGCTATACGTCATAATGTTTTATGCCGTTTTACTCTCGCTCTAATTCGTTAAGTAAAAGCGATAAATCTGAAGTTAAAATTATGTATTTGAAACGTTTGGCTTTTAATCCATTATAAAGTTGCATATCACCTGTCCATAATTTACCTCCCAAATGCTTTGCCAATGCAACAAAAACAGTGTCATTGGGGTCAATGGTTTTTAGTTGGGTCTCTGTCTTTATTAAAAGCTCATTAGGGATCAGCCGTTCGTCAATAAAAGCGATGTTTTGTGTGATAAGTTCTTCAAGCTCGGACAGATCAGCATCTGTCAACTTTGTTAGCTTTAATAGTTTTTTTCGATGCCGTTGAATTTCTACGCGGAGATAGTTACAAGAAAAAAACTGGAAGTGTTGCTTTGAGTTTAAAAGTATTTTACCAATACGGCTGTTGGAATTAAGGATAGCACTAAAAACAATGTTTGTATCAACAATGATTTTCATTTAATCAGCTTGTTTCTGCTTTTAGACCACCATTTTTTGTTTATGTCTGATGTAAGTTTGTCTACTACTTTTTGGTCAGTCCTGAAACTCGCTGTCAGTTCTTTGTAACGTGCATAATTCAAGAAATCTTGCAAGTCCTCTGTATCTACGGAAGCAGGAAGTCGTATAATCACTTCCTTTCTCGTTCTTTCTACTAGCATTGTCTTAATATTATATTATCGAAGTTACGGATTTTTTGCATTATGTGAACTACGAATAATTGCCCCAAAAAATAATAGCTTTTAAAACCAGTTCAATATCTATTAATACAATGGTAGGTAATGGAAAACGATTTATAGCTTATGAATTGGTTAAACTACTACAAACACAAAATAGAATAGATATCCTAAAACAAATGGCAGGATGGGTAAATGCAACAGAAAGATTACAAAATAAAAAACATGAAGTATTTGAACCCTCGTTTGACAGAAAAGATTGTTTCAATATCTCATTTATGAAACAGAAGGTTGATTATATACATGTAAATCCCTGTAAAGAAGGTCTGGTACAATTACCTGAACAATATCCTCACAGTTCAGCTAAATACTATTTTACTGGCGAACAAGGCGAATACCCTGTTATTACTTATATGGAATTGCAGGATATTGATTTAACTTCATCATCGTTCTAATGAAGATTTTGATTGTAGTG
>JAYTSC010000014.1:0-8139 GCA_043745885.1 Bacteroidota bacterium
GTATGGTCATTAAATTTATATCGCGTAGTAGCAATATAAGCAGTTGCATTATCAAACGGAGAAACTTCAATTGCATTGATCAAACATTCGGCTAAGCCTACAGGTGTTATGTTATTCCATGTGTTACCTCCATCCTTTGTTAATGAAACTACGCCATCGTCACTACCGGTATAGATAACGCCTTTTTCATTGGGAGATTCAATTACATAACTCAGTGTTCCATAATTTTCTGCACCCACGGCTTCATTGGTAAAAGGCACACCGGGCTTACCTTGTTTCGCTTTTTCATTGCGGGTAAGATCGGGTGAAGCTTCTGTCCATGTTTTACCCATATCCGTTGTTTTCAATAACAGTTGACTGCCATGATAAAAAGTACTCGCCTCATATTTGCTGCGGATAATGGGTGCATTCCAGTTATACCGGTATTTCATATCCTTCGCATCCATACTAAGGTATTGAATAGGAGCAGGCATGATATTGATGCTTGTTTTTGTTTTACTATCCAACACTTCAATCGTACCCTGGTAACTTCCACCCATAACATATCTCGGATCATCGGGGTTAAAAGCCAAAAAAGCACTTTCACCTCCGGCAGATGCTACCCAGCTTGCAGGCCCAATACCACCACTGTTTAGTTCCCTACTGGCTATGCTAACAGATGTATTGTCTTGCTGCCCACCATAAATCCGGTAAGGAAACTGGTTATCAGTATTAATTCGGTAAAATTGTCCCGTAGGCATATTCATTAATGTACTCCATGATTTTCCTTTGTTAAAAGAAATCGAAGCGCCTCCATCATCCGACATAATCATGTTATTGGTATTAGTGGGATTGATCCAAAGATTATGATGATCTCCATGCATGGAAGACATATTTGTAAATGTTTTTCCGCCATCAGTAGAACGCAAAGCAGGGGCACTCATCACATACACCGTATTATCGTTTTGCGGATCTGTAAACAATTCAATATAATACCAGGCACGTTGAATAAGGCGATGATCATTGGTTACCTGGCTCCAGCTTTTGCCTGCATTGTTAGAAACATACAATCCTCCTGCCTCTTTTTCATAATCACTTTCAATCAAAGCGTATACTTTTTCAGAATTGGAGCGGCATACAGAGATGGCCATCTTACCCATTTCTTTAGGCAGTCCTTCTGTCATTTTTTCCCAGTGTTCGCCACTGTCGGTTGATTTATATAATCCGCTACCCGGTCCACCACTAATTACTTTCCAGGGGAGGCGTCCATGCTCCCACATAGCGGCATAAAGTATGCGCGAGTTGTTCATATCCATTGATAATTCAGCACAACCTGTTTTATCATCTACATACAAAACCTTTTTCCAGTTAACACCCCCATCCGTTGATTTATAAATACCGCGGTCGGTTGATGTACCATACAAAGCACCTTGTGCTGCAACAAGAACTATATTCGGATCTTTAGGATCAACTACAATTCGGGAGATATGTCTGGTGAGGTCTAGTCCCATTTTTTTCCAGGTCTTACCGGCATCCGTACTCTTGTATACACCATCACCTGAATGTGTCATCACCCCGCGTACCGCATGTTCTCCCATACCTACATACACTACATTGGCATCGCTTTCTGCAACGGTGATAGCACCCACAGTTCCGGTTTTAAAATAACTGTCGGAAATATTGTTCCAAGAAATACCCATATCCTCTGTTTTCCACAACCCACCACCTGTGGTTCCCATATAATAGGTATTGATATTACCCACCACACCACAGGAAGTAACCGAACGGCCACCGCGGAATGGACCGATACTTCTCCATTTAACGGGTTTGAAATATTTGTTCAATTCATTTAGTGCAGAATCTTTACCTGGCTGGGCATGGGTGCTGCTATACAAAATACATAGCAGTAAGGCAGATAGGAGTTGTTTTGTCATAGAGTGGTTTTGATGCTGAAATATAATGCATAAATCAGAGACTGTTTCTGTTTGGGTGCAAAAATATATACATGTTTTTATAATACTCAATTAACTTTGAGAAAATTCATTCAACCCTTCTTCACAACCAAACCAAAATATCGGGAACTTGACAAGTATTAAACTTACACTAAGACATAGAAAACACAAGGTAGAGAATTTAATGTGGGATGAATGAAAGTACCGGTAGTGAATTTAGTATTTAATTGCTATATTAATTTGGCTATTGAATAGGTATAAAGAGTCGTAGCCTCGCTTAATATTGTAACAACGCCTTTCCGCCCAAACAAACGGCAGGCGTTGTTATAAAATATTTAGAGCCAATGGCGATACTTTTGAAAGAAAAATCATGTCTACTTTGGTTGAGTTATGATATCGTAAAAGCACAATTTGGTGAAATTAAAGAAAACACGAAAGAAGGGAAAGGATCCACATTCACTATTCAACAAACAGCCCAATGATGTTTATGAAACAGTACTTAAAAATAGTAGCTTTTGTGTTATTACCAATTTTGGTAAATGCACAGCAAAGAAATCCTACTCCATTTAAAGTAATCGCTTTTTATACTGCTAATATTGAAGAAGCGCATATCAGTTTTGTGCATGAAGCAAATAAATGGTTTCCCATCTTTGGACAACAAAATAATTTCACTTACGATTCTACAAGTGACTGGAATAATTTGAATGCTTCTTTTTTGGCAAATTATCAGGTAGTACTTTTTTTAGATACAAGGCCCAAACTTCCTGAACAGAGAGCGGCATTTAAAACATACATAGAGAATGGCGGTGGATGGATGGGTTTTCATTTTGCAGGTTTTGCATTAACTCCTTCTCAATTTAACCAGGATTGGGATTGGTACCACAATGAATTTATTGGAGGGGGCCAATATAAAAGCAATACCTGGCGACCAACTTCGGCTATTCTACGGGTTGAAAATGCCTTACATCCTTCGACAAAACGATTACCAAAAACATTTAAGTCATCCCCCAATGAATGGTATCGTTGGGAAAAAGACCTTACAAAAAATCCCGACATTGATGTATTGCTGGCAATTGATTCTACCAGTTTTCCATTAGGTACCGGTCCGAAGCTGCATGAAATCTGGCATAGTGGTTACTACCCGGTAGCCTGGACAAACAAAAAATACAAAATGATCTACGATAATATGGGACATAATGATCTAGATTTTGAAAATGGCACCAACAAAGAATTATCTTTTCAGTTTGCAAATGAAATTCAAAATCGGTTTATTATAGATGCAATACTTTGGCTCGGGGGTAGATTTCAATGATAATCTGAACATTCACCTTGGATTAATGAAAGCTAGTGTCGGCATAGCTTATGCCGGCAAAAAAAGGAGTATTGTATTAATAGCCCACTGTTATACATGAATTCGCCTCAATTTTGATATTGTATAAATTATGAGTATCTTATTGCCAGAAAATAAACCAAGGGGTTGACCTTTACCATTCATTTCAAATTTAATATTGGCACATGAAAAAGTATCAACTTACAAAATCTATTCTATTCTTTTTTTCTTTTTTGGTTTTAACAATCACTCAGGCACAAGTGAGAGCCGATGGTAAACCGAATTCAACACTATTTGATAAAGACGATATCCTGGATATTACCCTTAGTGGTAGCCTGAAAGATTTAATGAACGACAGATCATCAGTTCCATCTCCTTACCGACCCCTCAATGTATTATATAAGGATGCGCAGAACATAGAACAATCCTTAGCCATTGAAATAAAAACAAGGGGTCATTTCCGTAAAATGAAAGAAAATTGTAGTTATCCTCCCTTGCTTCTTCATTTTTTACTTACCGACCCATTGAAAGCTTCTATTTTTAATGGACAAGATAAAGTGAAATTGGTAATGCCCTGCCAAGGCGAAGAGTACCTGGTAAAAGAATGGTTAGTTTACAAAATATACAATCTTTTTACACCATTAAGTTTTAGGGCCAGACTGGTAAAGGTAAAACTGGAAGATACCAAAAAACCAAAAATTATTCCTCCTTTCTATGGCATATTGTTAGAGGAAGAAAAACAAGTAGCCCGCAGAAATCAATTAGTTGACATAACCCGAAAAGTGAATCCCACTCTAACGGATCGGGAAACATTTTTACAAATGGCTGTATTTGAATATTTCATTGGTAATACAGACTGGTCTGTTCAATACCAACAAAATATTAAACTAATGGCTAAGGATTCCATAACAATCCCATATACCATACCCTATGATTTTGACCATTCGGGGTTTGTAGCTGCGCCTTATGCAAAACCGGCAGAAGAATTGGAAATGTCTAATATAAGGGAAAGAAGGTATCGGGGTTATTGTATGCCGGATCTAACAATGTTCGACAAAACATTAGCTAAATTTTATACGCTAAAAACAGACATCTATCAATTAGTGAACAATTGTAAACTACTGGATGCAAAAACCATCAAATACAGCATTCAATTTTTAGATGATTTTTATACCACCATTAATAACCCAAAAATGTGGCAAAAAGCTTTTGCTTATCCCTGTGATCCCAATGGTACAGGGAATGTGGTGATTAAAGGGTTGAAAGTGGATTAATTGCACAGCGAAAGATAGAATTAGAATTGCGACTAGAAAACCGTGTGGCAGAATTAAAACAGTCATTACAAAATCTACAGGAATCCCAAACCCAACTTATTCAATCAGAAAAAATGGCCAGCTTAGGTGAACTCACCGCAGGCATAGTCCATGAAATTCAAAATCCGTTGAATTTTTGTCAATAACTTTTCAGAGATCAACCAAGAATGATTGGTGGAAAGCAAGGAAGGAGAAATTTCGGAGTTTAGGATAGTGTTGGTAGGATAAGATGTTATATATTTATTGATAATTTTAAATACTAGACTTTATCCAACCGCAGCGATGCAGAGAACGGGGAGTAGGGGCAGAGGAAATTGCTGCTGCGTTTCTCCCCCTCAGCGGTAAAAAAATAAAAATTCAGAACCACATGAAAATTTTAGTAGTAGACGACGAACTAGACATGCAAATCCTTTTTCAACAAAAATTTCGAAAAGAAATAAAAGAAGGGATAGTAGATTTTGTATTTGCCACATCGGGTGAACAGGCCTTGGACTATTTAAATAAAAACGAACATGAAGCCGTTCTCATACTTTCCGATATCAATATGCCCGGAATGAGTGGGCTGAAACTGTTGGAACACATCAAACATAAATTTTTAGCTCCACCCCCTGTTGTTATGATGATTACTGCTTATGGCGACCCTGAAAATTATGCCGAAGCTATGAAACTGGGTGCGGATGATTTTTTAACCAAACCGGTAGATTTTATTTTACTAAAAGAAAAATTGAAAATTCCCCATAATGGCTAAAATATTGGTAGCAGATGATGAAATGGATCTGGAAACACTTATCAGACAAAAATTCCGTAAGCAAATTCGTGAGGAGAAATATGAATTTATTTTCGCCCTCAACGGGAAAGAAGCTGTCGAAAAAATAAAACAACATCCGGATATCGTTTTGGTTTTGAGCGATATTAATATGCCCGAAATGGATGGGCTTACTTTATTGGGAATAATAAATGAAAGCAATCCCATGCTGAAAACCGTAATGGTTTCGGCTTATGGTGATATGGATAATATTCGAACTGCCATGAATCGGGGCGCTTTTGATTTTGTTTGTAAACCGGTAAACTTTGAAGACCTGGAATTGACTATAGAAAAAACATTAAAACATGTTTTACAATTAAAAGAAACCCTTCAAGCCGTTAAGGAAAACAATATTCTTCGAATGTATGTTGACGAAAATGTATTGAAATTTATGGGAAGCCATGAATTTTCAGATTCTCTCATGGTCAATGAAACCATTGATGCTACTGTTGTTTTTATCGATATCTGTGGCTTTACTGCAATTACCGAAAGAGAGCCCGCTGATACAGTTGTGCATTTGCTGAACAGTTATTTTGATGTAATGGTAAAAGAAATATTGGCACAAAAAGGACATATTGATAAATTTATTGGGGATGCTATTCTGGCGGTATTTCGCGGAGACTTCCATCTAGACAGAGCCATTGATGCCAGTCTTTCTGTAAGAGCAGAAATTTCTAGGTTACCCCAAGGTATGGGACTCACCAATTTTTCTCCTAAACTTTCTATTGGCATAAACAGTGGTGAGTTAATTTCCGGAAATATTGGTTCAGCTGCCTTGAAAAGGTTAGACTATACAGTAGTAGGTGATGTGGCGAATACCGCAGCTCGATTGCAAGGTATTGCTACTCCGGGGCAAATTGTAATTTCAGAAAGGGCATATGAGCAAGTAAAAAATTCATTCAATTGTAAGCGAGTGGGAGAAGTAACACTAAAAAATAAAGCGAACCCGGTAACGATTTATGAGGTGATGGACTAAACTATTTATTTCACAAAAAATCTCAAAAATTATGCGCAATATTTCTCCGAGAAACCTCCCCGTCCTCTGCGGCTCCGCGGTGAAAAAAAATCTCACATACTACTAGCTTACAAATGACATTCTTTTTAAAAAATTAAATCAAAAACTTCGTCTTCATCAAAACACCAACCCCAAAAACCATGCGAAAAGTATTCCTCCTTTTTTTATCTGTATCATTTCTCCAGTCTTTCTCCCAAAAAACCATCGCCATAAAATGTGGTAAGTTATTGGATGTTCGAACGGGGCAGGTCAGTTCCAATCAAACCATCCTAATACGTGGAAATAAAATTGAAAGTATTGGCAACAACGCCAAAGCAGATTCTGTAATTGACCTTTCCGATTATTTTGTTTTGCCTGGTTTAATTGATTGCCATACCCATGTATTATTACAAGGTGATATTACCAGCGAGGACTATGATGTTCAAATTCTAAAAGAATCCATTGCCTACCGAACCATTCGTGCAGTTCGTAGTTGTAACCAATCTTTACAAAATGGTTTTACCAGTATTCGGGATTTGGGTACGGAGGGTGCAGGTTATGCAGATGTGGACTTAAAAAAAGCCATCAACAAAGGAGAAATGAACGGGCCCCACATGTTCGTTTCTACTTTGGCCATCAATACTACCGGGCATTATCCCATTAAAGCAGTTGATTATAATTGGGAAATAACGATGCCCAAAGGAGTACAGGAAATAACAGGTGCCGATGAGGCAAGAAGAGCCACTCGCCAACAAATAGAACATGGGGCCGATTGGATAAAAATATATGCCGATAGAAGTTATTATAAATTAGCTGATGGCAATTATCGGGGTCTACCCAATTTTACTACAGAAGAAATTAATGCTATAGGCGATGAGACGATTAGAAGTAGAAAAAAATTAGCTGCCCATGCAATGACACGCGATGGAATTATTGCCGCTATCAATGCCGGAGCCAGAACCATTGAGCATGGAAGCGGCATGGATGAGGAATGTATGAAATTAATGGCTGCCAAAGGAATCTATTGGTGTCCAACACTTTTTGTAAATGAATTTGTTGCAGAAGGAAGAGCCAAAGCGGGTAGCCCGATTAATTTATATTTTAAACAATCGATTCCGGATATTTTTAAACGGGCAATGAAAGCAGGAGTAAAGCTGGCATACGGTACAGATATTGGCGGCTATGATTGGGGATTACCTCAGGCAAAAGATTTTACTTATTTTGTAGATTGGGGTTTAACGCCTTTACAGGCCATTCAAACAGCCACTACTACTGCTGCAGAATTATTAGAACAGCAAGGGAATATCGGAGAAATCATACCAGGCGCTTTTGCTGATATTATTGCTGTAAAAACCGATCCTACCAAAGATATAAAAGTATTGCAAGATGTAAAATGGGTAATGAAAGAAGGGATTGTGTATAAAACAGAGAAAAAATAAATTTCGGGTAATTGATTGCATTTCTAGCCGCAGTTTCGCAGATTTATTTAAATAAAAATCTGCGAAACTGCGGCTAATTATTTATAACAATTTTAGTCAAAACAAGTGAAATATTAACACCATTTATCTAGAAAGAAAATGTCCCCTTTACATTTATTAGAATTATATTTAACAATCAAATTTGTCATCTCACAAAAAAGTATACATGCATAAGATATTTTTTATAACACTACTTTGGTTGAGTAGTATGGTGGTGTCAGCTCAGGCATTAAGCAGTTCGGCCATCGACAGCCTGGTAGAAAAAACATTAATAGCATTTGACGTTCC
>JAYTSC010000015.1:0-1944 GCA_043745885.1 Bacteroidota bacterium
GGTACCACAAGTGATGATGCTCATTATGTAATCAATGGAACCATCACCACTTATAATGCCAATCAAACGGTTGGTGTTAGCGCACAACAAGCCAGTACCAACCGACTCACCGTAACACTTCATATGATTCTTAAAAAAACACTCACAAATGAAACTGATGAATTTGATGTGAGCAGAAGCTTTGATTATTCAGCCAATCTTTCTCTTCAACAAGCAGAGGGTCAATTGATCGATGAAGTTGTCAGATCACTTACGGATGATGTTTTTAATCATATCTTTTCAAATTGGTAACCAAGACATACTTATAACCAAATGAATTTAACGCAGGAAAAAGCATTGTTTCATCTTACCCGAAAACTAGAACTGTCTCAATTAAACACTGAAACATTACAACAGTTAGTCGATGAGGCACCCTATTTTGCTCCTGCTCATTTTTTTCTTACGCTTAAAATCAAACAACAAGGAATTGAAGATGATTGGCTGACAAGTGCGCAAAAAACAAGCTTATTCTTTTCCAATCCCTTATGGTTACAATACCAAATTGATGAAAATGAAACAAAAGTGCCGCTAGAAAGTCATCTTGAAGATTTAACTAAAATAAAGTCAAGTATTGGAAAATCAGATAAGGGTGTTTTCAAGGAAACCGAAATGATGGATAACAAAATTGCCGGAATCCTCTCAAGCCAGCTTGCCGACTTTAAAAAACCTATCACCCAGAATGAAGTATTAGATATTGATGCTGCTCAGATTACAATGCATACAATCGATTATTTTGCCTCACAAGGCATCAAAATAGACCTTTCCAGCATCCCACAAGACAAATTGACCAGACATCTGCTAAAGTTCACAGATTGGCTAAAACAGGTTAAAAATGCCAATACCAATGCCGACCCCACAGACTTGGGAACAAGCCTTATTTTGGAAAAAGCAGTAGCAGAAACAGCTAAAAATTCAAATAAAGCAAGGGAGATATTAACAGAAACCATGGCAGATGTGCTAGTAAAACAAGGGCAGAAAGACAAGGCCATTCAGCTCTACATTAAATTAAGTTTCTTAAATCCTGAAAAATCCAGTTATTTTGCTGCCAAAATAGAACAACTAAAAGGAATATAATATGATCATCTTGTTTTTAATTCTCATTGTTATTGCCGCTGTGGCATTAGGATTTATGGTTTTGATTCAAAACCCAAAAGGCGGAGGATTATCCGGAAGTGTTGGCGGATTAGGCAACCAATTGATGGGTGTAAAGCAAACAACAGATGTGCTTGAAAAGGGCACCTGGTTATTTGCAGGTATCATTGCGTTATTGGCATTGTTTTCTACCCTTTTTCTAAAAGGAGGATCTACATCCAGTATTGATTCAAATTCACCCCTTAATAAAGTGAATACCAATATTCAAACAACCCCTGCGCCTGTTGCTCCGGTTTTACCGGCCAATACGGTGAAAGCAGGTGATTCAGTTAAGAAATAGTAATTTCTAAAAATAATGCCCTGTTCGTACCCGCGGACAGGGTTTTTTATTTAATTTGAACACATGGCTAAAATTGTAATAATTATTTTGTTGTCTCTACTGTGCTCAGCGGGAATTATTGCTTTATTTACATTTGGGAATGGTACCAACTTTTCTGAAAAAGCAAGGTCTTTTATCATTTTAGAGAATCAAACTGATCAGAAATCTGTTATGGCTATTCTGGAAAAGGAGCACATCATTTCCAATAATTTTGTCTTTTCTACCTTATCCTCACAAATGAATGTTTGGAAAAAAATAAAATCAGGAAAATATGAAATTAGAAAAGGACAAAGCATATGGAGTATAATCAGGCAATTAAAGAACGGCAGGTCTGTGGAAGTAAATCTGGTGATTAACAAGGTTAGGACCAAAGAAGACCTGGCAAAATTGATCAGTAAAAACCTGGAACCTGATTCGGCTTACATTATACATTA
>JAYTSC010000016.1:0-1846 GCA_043745885.1 Bacteroidota bacterium
CTTACACTGCAAACAACATTTAAATATGTTCTTATCACCCTACAGGCGGATAATAATGGGGAGGGGGGAGTATTTTCATTGTATGCATTAGTTAAGAAATTTGGTAAACATTTGGTTTATCCTGCAATTATAGGGGCTGGAACTTTGTTGGCTGATGGTATTATTACACCACCCATTACCGTTACCTCTGCTGTAGAGGGATTTAATATGGTTCATGGGATGGAAAAAATAATAGTTCCGGGTAATAACTTAGTGGTAGAATTAGTACTAGTTATTCTATTATTGTTATTTGTTTTTCAACGCTTTGGGACAAAAGTGGTGGGAGCTTCTTTTGGTCCAATCATGTTTCTTTGGTTTCTCATGCTAGCTGTTTTAGGCTTGAGCCAAGTGGTACATTATCCTCAGATATTTAAAGCTTTAAATCCGAAATATGGAATAGAATTATTGACACAACATCCTCGAGGGTTTTGGTTGTTAGGGGCTATTTTCTTATGTTGTACCGGAGCAGAAGCACTATATTCTGATCTTGGCCATTGTGGAAGGAAAAATATACAGGTTAGTTGGATTTTTGTTAAGATAGCGCTTGTTTTGAATTATTGTGGGCAAGGAGCGTGGATACTTTTGCAGCATAAGACAACTCTTGACGGGATAAATCCTTTTTTTGCAATAGTTCCTTCATGGTTCTTACTCCCAAGTATTCTTATCGCTACCGGAGCATCAATTATTGCAAGTCAGGCTTTGATAAGTGGATCATTCACGCTAATTAGTGAAGCAATTAACTTGAATTTTTGGCCAAAAGTGAAAGTAAAATTCCCTACAGATATAAGAGGTCAAATTTATATTCCCAGTATAAATTGGATATTATTTTCAGGATGCGTTTTAGTTGTTTTATATTTTCGCACAAGTGAAGGAATGACTGCTGCGTACGGCTTTTCCATTACAATTGCAATGTTAATGACAACCTATCTTATGTATTATTTTCTTAGATATGTCAAGAACTATCCGGCATGGCTTGTTGGAGCAATCGTTACAATATTTATATGTGTGGAAACAAGTTTCTTTATTGCTAATGCAGTTAAAATTGTTAAGAGGCTATTTTTCTTAGTGTTTGAAATAGGATTAATTACAACAATGTATGTTTGTTATAATGCCAAAAAGATCATAAATACATTAATGAAATTTGGAGAATTAAAAGATTACTTACCCCAACTAGAAAAATTAAGTGAGGATGCCTCTGTTCAAAAATATTCTACTCACCTTATCTATTTAACAAAAGCAGAAGATCGAAAAGAAATTGAGACTAGAATAATGAAATCAATTTTTAATGAAAATAAGCCTAAAAGAGCTGATTTATATTGGTTTGTACATATAAATAGATCAGACGACCCGTATACTTTAGAATATGGTGTCGAAGAAATGCTAGAAGACAAAGTAATCAGAGTTGATTTTACACTTGGATTTAGAATTCAGCCAAGAATAGGTATATTGCTTAGAAAAGTCGTTGATGAAATGAAGAACAACAACGAATTTAATGTTACCAGCCAATTCCCTTCATTTAATTCTGAAGAAGCGGATAATTTCAAGTTTGTAATATTGAGTAGATTTTTATCCTACGATAACGAATTTCATTCAGGTGAAAAATTTATATTAAACTCTTATTTTAGTATTAATCGGTTTGCACTTGCCGATAGTGAAGCATACGGGTTGGATAGTAATCAAACTGTTATTGAAAAAATACCTCTAGTTATTGCGCCCGTTTCAAACATTACTATGAAACGTATTTTCTATAAAAAAGATAATTAAAATTGTAATAAAACAGTTGATAGAAATAATCTATATTTTTTTT
>JAYTSC010000017.1:0-6809 GCA_043745885.1 Bacteroidota bacterium
TGATGCAAAACTGCCTTTTATTTCCTTACTCACTGATCCCACATTTGGTGGAATTTCTGCCAGCTTTGGTATGTTAGGCGATTTAAATATTGCAGAACCCGCAGCCCTTATCGGATTTGCAGGGCCAAGGGTAATTAAGGAAACTATTAAAAAAGATTTACCGGAAGGTTTTCAACGCAGTGAGTTTTTACTGGAACATGGTTTTTTAGATTTTATTGTCGAAAGAAAAAACCTTAAGGAAAAACTGGCTCAGTTGGTTTTATTGTTTAGGAGTTAACCCCCCCAGCCCCTGATTCTTGTGCTAAAGCTTCAGCGGTGGCGCGAAGGGGGAGTGAGTTATTAAGCTTGTTTTCACTGTATATTATTTTTTATATAATCACATTTCTTACAAATTAAAAAATCAATTTTCCCTTTAATTCAACGCTGAAGCTTTAGCGTAAGAGTTAGGGGGCTAGGGGGTATGGCAAACGAAATGAATAATCGCCAAGCTTATTTTAATTATAACATAGAAGATAAATATGTTGCCGGTATTGCTTTAATGGGTACAGAGGTAAAATCTATTCGGGATGGTAAAGTAAGCTTTAATGACTCGTATTGTTTATTTGACAATGGTGAATTATGGGTAAGGGCTTTATTTATTGCTTCTTATACGCATGGAAATGTAAATAATCACATTGAGGTGCATGATAGAAAACTGCTTCTTAATAAACGGGAATTAAGAAAATTAGAGACACGTATGAAGGACAAGGGCTACACCATTATTCCTCTTAAAATATTCTTTAATGAAAAGAATTTTGTGAAAGTAGAAATTGGAATTGGTCGTGGTAAGAAATTACATGATAAAAGAGAAACCATCAAGAACCGGGATGTGGAGAAAGAAATTAAGCGTTACTTAAAAGCCTAGAAAGAAAGTCTAATGACCATTCGATAGATCATTCAATTACGCTGGAATATTAATTATTCTTTATACTTTCTTTTGGGTTCTTCTTTACTTTCTAATTGTTCTAACAAAGCTTCTGGTGTTGGATTTTGGGTAACTGCTACTGCAATTTTAAATAAGGCTAAATAAATAAAAATAGTTGCCAAAAATTCGCCCCAAGTTATCCAATAACCCCAAAACAAATAAACCCTGGCTTTTTCTGCCTGTTCAGATTCATAGATCACTTCTACCTTATCACCGTTTTGTACATCCCGTAAAAAGTACCTGGCATCAATGGCGTATTCCTTTTTTCCATAATGGAATACCGCCTTGGGAATTGAATTTGCTGATGTACTATCTTTCATCCAATAGATAGTGGCTGGTGCAAACTCACTATCAAAGTAATCGGGTTGGCGGGAGCAAAAAAGGTATAAACCAAAACAAATAAGGTAGAGTATGGTGATGGATTTATACAAAACAACTATTTATAAATAAAATAATATTGTTGGTCAGGCGACCAATAATGGCGGAGGCGACCAACAATGGCGAAGAATAACTTTGCGTTTGCTTTTTTGCGCCTTTGCGGCTTTGCGAGCATTATTTTCTCGCAAGGGCTAAGGCGCAAAGAAAGGAAAAAATTAATTGCTCTTCCGAACATTAGTGGTTAGGCGACTAGCAACAAATGAACATAATCAAATACCCGGTATTGCTAAAAAAATGGGATCAGGAGCCTTTCTCCTAATCCCTTATAAACTTTTGTATTACTGAATTTAATTCGCCAAACTTCTAAAATCAACAGGTACCAATTTACTTACACCCGGCTCTTGCATGGTTACCCCATAAATCACATCAACCGCACTCATGGTTTGTTTGTTGTGTGTTACAATGATGAATTGTGAATTATCACTGAACTTTTTAATCATCTGGGTAAACTTACCAATGTTGGCATCATCTAATGGGGCATCTACCTCATCCAAAATACAGAAGGGAGCCGGTTTAATTAAATAAATAGCGAACAACAAGGCAGTAGCCGTTAATGTTTTCTCACCACCACTTAGCTGTGTAATGGAGGAAGGACGTTTTCCTTTCGGCTTTGCTACAATATCAATTCCGGTTTCAGCAAGGTTTTCCGGATCAACAAGAATCATATCAGCTGTGTCTTCTTCTGAGAACAAAGCCTGAAACACTTTCTGAAAATTTTCACGAACCTTATTAAAAGTATCCAAAAACTGTTGGTTGGCTGTTGCTTCTACTTCCTGAATGGTTTGTAATAAACTTTCTTTGGCTGAAACCAAGTCATTCTTTTGTTCAAAAATAAACTCGTACCGTTTTTTCATTTCGGTATAGGCTTCTATGGCAGTAGGGTTAATTTCTCCAATATTGTCTAACCGTTTCCGCATTCTGTCTGAGCTTGACTGCAATTCTTCCAGACTGATATCAGTAATTCTTTCTTGTTGAAGAATTTCATCTAGCTCAACTTTGAATTCAACGATTAATCTTTCCTTCATGCCTGCTAACTGCAGTTTCAACTCATTTAATTTATCCTTGATCTCAGTTACCAAGTGATCAATCATTTCTTTGCTCTTCACTTTTAATCGAAGAGTGCTTTCTTTTTCCTGTAATAGATTTCGAAGGTTATAATAAGCTTGGTCAGCTTCGTTTAATTTTTTCTCTTCCATTTCTTTCTTACGCAACATTTCCAATAACAATTCTTCGGAACCAATCAATGCTTTCTCACCCTCTTCAATATTATCACTGGCTTCCGTTAATTGTGTTGTATTATTACCAATTTGCAAATGCAAATCATGTAACTGGTTTTCTTTAAAAACCAGTTCTTGTTTTAGGGTAGCAATTTTACTTTGCTGGCGGGTTAGTTGGAGATTGGTTTCATTGTATTGAACGGAAGCATAATTGTAATCCAATTCCGAAGTCTGGTAATCTGCTTCAACAGATTTCAATTCCTCGGTAGTATTTTGCAGTTGTTCGTTTAAATGATGGAATTCCTCACGGGTAGAAGCGATGGCATCGTGTTCGGCCTGTAATCGTTGCTCAATATCTTCCAAGCGTTGCAATCCGTTTTGTTGCGACGACTGAAGGTTTTCTATCCTGTTTTTAGCAGCAAAAACCTGATTGGTCAATTGACTAATTTCATTCTCCGTTTGTTTGATAGCATTTTCTTTCAATTGGTCATTAAAAGCGATGACCTCATTGTGCTTTGCTTGAATATCAGATTTTAATAGATTTACTACGGCTTCCTGGTCAGATATTTCTTCTGATAACTTCTCTAGATTTTTGGCACGCCCTATTTTCTTTCCTTCAAATAAGCCAATACTACCTCCGGTTAATGTGTATTTGCCTTTAACATATTTGCCATGCTTTTCAAGTACTACCGCCCCATTACTATTGATAATGGCTTCTTCATTTTCAGCGATATACACATTGCCTAACAGGTATTCTGCCAGTTTACGGTATTGGTCATCTACCTCTATTACATCCAGGGCTTTGATGGTGTTATTGGGTTGATGGGTATCAATACGTATATCGGCTAATTTCTCTAACATAAAGAAATTAGCCTTACCCTTTTGATGCGCATCTAAGAGATGAACCGCTTGTAACCCTTCTTCCAGGTTCTTAACAACATAATAATTAAGATAGGGTTCCAGTACATTTTCAACGGCTGTTCTATATTCTTCCTTTACATATATAATGTCTGACAATATGGGTGCTGCATGATTCCAATCGGGGTTTTTATGAAGAAATTTAATACTCTCCGGGTAACCTTCCATGGTATCAATAAGGCTCTTTAACAAGTTAAACTCATTACGTTTTGAATCTAATTTACGATTCTCTTCGTTGAGTTCATTTCGAAGGACTTCTAAAGCAGCCTGTGTTTCAAAAATCTGTTCTTTGGTTTTTTCCTGATGTTCTTGTAATTGAACTAAGTCAATTCGTTTTAAATCAAGTGTAGATTCCTTATCCAGCAATTCAATCCCCAATTGCTGCAATTGCATCTCTCGGTTTTGCTTTTCTTCAGTAAGTTGGGTTTGTGCTCTTTGTAAATTAAGAATGGAAGTATCTGCAACAGCTACTTTTTTCTCAGCATCGAACTGGTTGCGTTGGATTTGTTGAAAACGATTTCTTAGTACATCTACCCCACTACGTTTCTCATCAAATATGCGTCTTTTATCTTCAACCGTTAATTTGTCTGCCTCTACTTTATCTTGCAATTCTAACCAATTAGATTCTTCTTCTCCTACTTGCAGTTGGGTATATTCTATTGAGTCACCAATAGTTTTTAATTGACCTTCTGCTTTTTCCAGAAATTCTTTTAAATTGGTTTCTTTTTCTTTTAGAAAATGTAGTTTTTGAGTAGCTAGATTTTTTTCATTCTCTTTACTACGAAGTTCCTGTTGGTATTCATTGAATTCGTGTTGCATATTTTGTAATGCTCTTTCTTTCTCAATAAACCCTACTTTTTCCTGTTCAATGGCTGCTTCTTCTGTTGCAATTTCGGCTTCTAATTTTACTTTTTTATTTATTTCAGCGTCTTGTTGCTCGTTCAAATATTTGTAAGTGATGTTAAATCCTTCCAAAGAGGCTTTGGCCAATTCAATCGCAACTTCCTTATACTCTTTTTTGATCTCATAAAACTTTTCAGCTTTCTTAGCCTGGTTTTCGAGGGTTTTTAATTGGTTATTTATTTCAAACAATAAATCTTCGATACGTGCCAAATCCTGTTCAGTGGCATCTAATTTATTTTTTGCTTCTTTCTTTCTTGTCTTGTAAATAGTAATCCCGGCAGCTTGTTCAAGCATTCTACGACGACTATTCTCTTTGTCTTTGATAATATCATCTACCATACCCAATTCTATGATAGCATAACTATCCGTACTTACCCCTGTATCTAGAAACAGATTATGAATATCTTTTAAACGACAAGTCACATCGTTTAGGCGATATTCACTTTCCCCATTCTTATAAAACCTTCGGGTAACCGTAACCGTATTGAACTCAGTAGGTAATAAATTTTTTGTGTTCTCAAAAGTGAGACTTACTTCTGCCAAACCACTGGGACTTCTTGTTTTGCTTCCGTTGAATACTAAGGCATCTAAATTTTCACTTCTTAATGCAGAAATTTTTTGTTCGCCAATAACCCATCTAATGCTGTCAATTATATTACTTTTACCACAACCATTGGGTCCAATAATTCCTGTAATGCCCTCATCAAAACTAACAACTGTTTTATCGGCAAAGCTTTTGAACCCTTTGATTTCTAATGACTTTAATCTCACTTCTTTCTTGTTTAAATACCTGCGAACTTACAAGAAAAGAGGAACAATATCATAAGAGAAAAAAATGCTGTGAATAATAGGTGGAGAATTTAAAAAAGGATATAGGCTTGTATCAAAATAAAAATTATACTTAATTGATAATCAATTAGATATATAAAATTTCGGAAGTTTAACCGGCAATGTATTTTGAATTGGTAATTATTGATTACTTCTGACTAATTAGCTCAGTAGCTGGTTTATTTATCCATTTTTTACCTTTTTGGCATAGATTCAATTTCGAAGATATTTTTCTGTGTAAAAGAGTTGATCGATTAAAAAATAAGTTATAAGAGTCTAAAACCATGAAAATGTATTACTTATGAAATAACAATAAAAATGATTGAACAATTCATTTTATGGTTTGTTGTTAACTTTTTGTAACATAACTGTCTTATTAAGGGGCAATTCTTTTTACTACAAGGGTTTAAAAATTGGAAAAGCATTTACATATTATAACATACACAGTACCCTATCCCGCTAATTACGGCGCATTAATTGATATTTTTTACAAATTAATTGCCTTACACGCAGAGGGAATTCACATTCATTTGCATTGTTTTAGTGACAGTAGGGATGAACCTACAGAACTTTCTAAATATTGTACAACGATACAATACTATGAAAGATATATGGGTCACAAAGGGATTTCAAATACCTTACCTTATGTAGTTGCAAGTAGAAAAAATGAACTTTTAGTACAAAACTTATTAAAAGATAACTACCCAATTTTTATGGAAGGGTTGCAAAGCACATCGCTATTACTTGACGAACGATTTGCTAATCGGAGATGTTTTGTAAGGGTATATACCGTTTCTTCTCAGTATTATTTTGATTTGTTCAAAAATGTACATTCCCCCATAAAGAAAATGTATTACTGGATGGAAAGCCGGTTAGTAAAGTCCTATGAAAAAAAGATAGCCAACCGGTCTAACTTCTGGGGAACCACTGAGAAAGATTGTTCAGTTTATCAAAAAGTGATTGGCTATAAAAATATAGAGTTACTCCCCTTCTTTTTACCTGACTGGGTAGTGCAATGCCAGGAAGGAATGGGCTCTTATTGTTTATACCACGCCGATTTAAGTGATGATGCAAATGATTTAGCGGCTACTTGGTTATTAGAAAAAGTATTTCGAAAAATTAAAGTACCCCTTGTAATTACAGGAAAAAATCCTTCTCAAAAATTACTAGCACTGGCACACGAACAATCGCATACCTGTTTGGTACCCAATCCCTCTGAAAAGGAAATGCAGGATATGATTACAAGAGCACATATTAATCTGGTACCTACTTTAACAACTACTGGTATGAGAGTAAAGTTGATAAATGCCCTTTTCCATGGAAGGCACTGTGTAGTGAATGAATCTGCTGTTATGGGAACAGGTCTAGAGTCTGCCTGCCATATTGGATCAACCCCCAATGCATTTCAGGAAATCATTGTTCAACTCTATCACCAACCTTTTACTACTGATGAGATAGTGTTACGTAAACATTTACTTACCGGCATGTTCAACAATGAAATCAATGCCAAGAAACAAGTAAAATGGATATGGGGATAAATA
>JAYTSC010000018.1:0-2751 GCA_043745885.1 Bacteroidota bacterium
TATACTCCTGGTTGATGATGTAATCACTACCGGAGCCACTCTGGAAGCCTGTGGAGCAGTCATTTTGGAAATAGAAGGCGTTTTGTTGAGTATTGCTTCAGCAGCGTACACGAGTTAGTTTGTGGTTTGTGGTTTGTGGTTTGTGGTTTGTGGTTTGTGGTTTGGGGTTTAGAGCTACTTATTTGCTAACCGAATTGTTTTTCGTTCGATGCGTTTTTCGTAATCTTTTCCTTGAAATATTCTGTGCACATAAACGCCGGCAACATGTACATTATCGGGATCAATTTCACCGGGTTTTACTAAATGCTCAACTTCAACTATGGTTATTTTTCCTGCTTTAGCCATGGAAGTAGAAAAATTTCTGGTTGCTTTTCTAAATACCAGGTTTCCCAAAGCATCTCCTTTCCATGCTTTTACAATGGCATAATCTGCATAAAGTGCCATTTCCATTAAATACATTTTTCCATTAAATTCTCTTATTTCTTTTCCAATGGCTATTTCTGTGCCGTAGCCTGCCGGGGTAAAAAATGCAGGAATTCCCATACCTGCCATGGCAATACGAGTAGCTAATGTTCCTTGTGGAATAAGATCTACCTCCAATTCTCCACTTAACAATTGCCTTTCAAACTCTGCATTTTCTCCCACATAACTACTCATCATTTTTTTAATTTGGTGTGTTTTTAATAACAGCCCCAAACCAAAATCATCCACGCCGGCATTATTGGAAATGCAGGTTAGATTTTTAATTCCTTTCCTAACAATTGCCGCAATTGAATTTTCGGGAATACCATTCAATCCAAAGCCTCCCAGCATTAGGGTGGCACCATCCGAGATATCTTCAATGGCTTTATCAGCATTGGCATACACCTTATTCATGGGTAATTATTTTGGAATATTTGTTTTGGCATTTTTTCTGGGCGGTACAGGCTGTTCTATTAACTTATTCTTTTCTCTGTATGAAAAAGCGTCTAAAGAATCCACTAATCGTTTATATTGATCTGGGTGAGCAGCATAATATTTATAACTGTCATCAAATTGTTTTTTTGAAGTATGGTGAATAGAAAAAACTTCCTCATACAACCGGATATTTACTTTCTTTTTAATAGCAAGGGTATCTTTGGCAATGATCCGAAGGTAATATTCATCCGCTCGTATCATATCCCACATGATTGATTTCATACTATCGATTCCGATAATTTCATTTCTTGAAGACGAAAGTCGACAAGAACTAAAGAAGAAAAAGAAAAGAAACAACAGATAACTGACAAATTTCATTTAAGATCCTGTTTGTATCGAGTTGAATTGATAATATCTAACTCACTTAGCAGCTCAACTGCTTTGGCTTTTTGCTCACCAGTGCCTTTTTTGAAAACGCCTACTAATTCCTGAACTTTTCCTTGCATAAAAAATTGAAGAAACATGGTATTGGCATTTTCTTTATTAAAGGCTTGTAACTGTGTAAGTGTTTGTAAAAAATTCGTTCTGGCCTCAGACTCCGCATCAAACAATTTATCAGTACCCGAGCGATAATAAGAGTACAAAATATCGTGAAGAATATTGTATCTATTATTAATCATATTCTCATTTAACCAATATCGATTTCTTTGACCATCAAAAACTCTCCACCCTGTAATATTTTTCCCCTCAGGTGCATTATTGACGATATTCTGTGCTTTTCTAAAATAAGATTCTCCTGCTTTAGGTGAAAATGAATCGTAATCGAATCCCAAAATCATGTACGCATAATAAGCAAAAATAGCCGGCAAATTAGCAACAGAAGCATCAGAACCCTGAATACGATTTTCATTAAACTCGAATGGCTGGAACTCCACATATTTAAAAGCAACTTCTGCATCAATATAATTTACCAACGCACATTGGTAGGAAGTATTGTACACAGGTCTTGCTGCCTGAATGGTTAAGGTTGCTTTATAAATATTGGGTTCAAGAATGGTTTCAATGTTTACGATAAAACTGCATTCTATTCTTTCATTCTCTTGGAATTGATCTGTTGTCCATTTCCGGTTATTCAGCAGGTTATTTAATTGGGTTTGCAGGGAAACAAATATTTTTTTGTCAACACTAGAGTTTACCCGAGAAGCAATTACAGAAACCTTTGCTCTCAATTCCTGTGTATTTGCAGTAGTGAACAGCAAGAATAGACAACAAGCAACCAATAAAATTCTATTTGGCATTGATTTGGGATATGATAAATGAAACAATATCTTTTGCAAGTTCTTTTTTTGATTTCAGTTCAAAATTCCGTTCTTCTCCTGTTTTATAGAATAGGGTTACTTTATTAGTATCTACGCCAAATCCTGCACCTGCATCATTCAATGAATTCAAAATGATGCAGTCTGCATTTTTCTCGACCAATTTTTTCTTTGCATTTTCCTTTTCATTATTTGTTTCTAACGCAAACCCAACTACATATTGATTTTCTCTTTTAACCGCACCCAAATGTTGTAATATGTCTTTGGTTTTGGATAAATACAATTCAAAATTAGCGGAATGTTTTTTAATTTTCTCACTCGCAACCTCTACAGGTGTATAATCTGCCACTGCAGCCGACATGAAGGCGATATCAACCGAAGAAAAAATTGCTTCACAGGTGGCAAACATAGCTTCTGCAGAAACTACGGGTTTAATAGAAATTCCTTTATAGTCTGTTTTTTGTTGTGTAGGGCCTGTAATTAAAATTACTTCTGCTCCTCTCAGGTACAATTCTTCTGCTAAAGCAAAGCCCATTTT
>JAYTSC010000019.1:0-4708 GCA_043745885.1 Bacteroidota bacterium
ACTCATTTTCCGAATTTTTTCTTCAATAAATGTAATGCAGTTTCTACACTTTGTTCAGCCTGATCATTGGAAGTCTTTCTTTCTATTTTTTGATTTTTCCCTTTTACATTTTGATTTTTATCCGGTTCCGTATCAGTTTGCTTTATCGAAAGTGCAATCCTTTTTCTTATTAGATCAACTTCAACAACTTTCACTTTTACTTTTTGACCCAGTTTTAGTAATTCTGCAGGATCTGTAATGTATTTATGTGCAATTTCACTCACATGTACCAGTCCGTCTTGTTTAACACCAATATCAATGAATGCACCGAAACGTGTAAGGTTGGTTACCTGACCGGGAATGACCATACCAACCTGTACATCCTCCATTTTATAAATATTTGCAAATTCGAATTGTTCTAATTCACTTCTGGGATCTAAACCAGGTTTGTTTAATTCCCGCAAAATATCCTTTATCGTTAATTCACCAAATTGTTCAGATATATATTTTCTAGCTTCCACCTTTTTCAAGATTTCTCCACTCCCAATCATGGATTTTACAGCAACACCTGCATCAAAAGCTATTTTAGTTACCAAGTCATAGGCCTCAGGATGAACTGAACTGGCATCCAAAGGATTTTCACCTCCGGAAATTCTTAAAAAACCTGCACATTGTTCATATGCTTTTTCTCCTAAACGAGGTACTTTTAATAACTGCTCTCTATTCGTAAATTTTCCAATTTCATTTCTATATTTGATTATGTTTTCTGCCACCGAGGTACCAATACCACTTACATAACTAAATAAATGTTTACTGGCCGTATTAAGGTTTACCCCAACGCTGTTTACACAACTAACAATAGTTTGGTCTAACCTTTCTTTTAATCGGAACGCATTTACATCATGTTGGTATTGACCTACCCCAATACTTTTGGGATCTATCTTTACCAATTCTGCCAAAGGGTCCATTAACCTTCTACCAATACTCACCGAGCCCCTGACCGTAATATCCTGATCCGGAAATTCTTCTCGGGCAGTTTCTGACGCAGAGTATACAGAAGCTCCATCCTCATTCACCAAAAAAACCGGAAGCCCTAAATGCATTTTTTTGATAAACTGTTCTGTTTCTCTTCCTGCAGTTCCATCCCCAATAGCAAATACTTCAATTTCATATTTTAATACCAGCTCTTTTATTATATGTTCACTTTCCAATAGCCGATTGGCTTCATGAATATAGATGATATCGGTTTTTTGCAAATTCCCTTTGTTGTCTAAACAAACCACTTTACAGCCACTTCTATACCCCGGATCAATCGCTAATATTTTTTTACTGCCTAAGGGCGCAGATAACAAAAGTTGTCTTAGGTTTTCTGCAAATACTGTAATAGACTCTTCATCAGCCTTTAGTTTAAGTGCTGTTCTGAATTCACTTTCTAAACTGGGTTGCATTAGCCTACGATAAGCATCACGGATTGCTTTTTTTACCTGTTCTGTTGAAGCAGTTAATACTTTTACATATTCTTTTTCCAATATTCCCAGTGCTTCTTCTTCAACTGGTAAAATACTCATCCGTAAAAAACCTTCTAAAAAACCACGCAACACAGCGTGTATGCGATGAGAAGGTATTTTATGAATGGGTTCAGAATAATCAAAATAGTCTTTGTACTTAATTCCTTCCATTTCTTTATTAGTCAATACCTTGCTTTGCAGTGTTGCTTTATCTTCAAAAAGTTTCCGAAGTTTGGCGCGGAGGTTTACATTTTCATTCACCATTTCTGCAATAATTTCCCTGGCACCCTGTAATACTTCCTCAGCCGTGCTAATTTTTTCATTAATATACTTTGCAGATTCTGTACTGATTTCAATCAACTGCTGTTCCAGTAGCAGTAAAGCCAATGGCTCCAACCCGTTTTCACGTGCTGTTTGTGCCTTTGTTTTTCGTTTTGATTTATAGGGAAGATAAATATCTTCTAGTTCCACCAAAGTTGTTGCAACATTGATTTTCCCTTGCAAATGTTCCGTCAACTTACCTTGTTCGGTAATAGACTTTTCAATATAGGCTTTTCTTTCAAAAAACTCTTTTATAACTTTTGCTTCATCCTGAATTTGCAATATCTGTACTTCATCTAAACCACCCGTGATATCTTTGCGGTAACGGGCAATAAATGGAATGGTAGCTGCTTCAGAAAATAATTGCAATACAGATGCTACTTGGGTTAATTTAATATTGAGCTTAAAAGCGATAAGTGATGCGCGTGAGTCCATTGTTTATATTGTAATAGTTTAAAGGACGCGAAAATAATGGTAGGAATGGAAAATAAAAAATAGGAATAATCAAAAACCCGTGGCAAACTAAATGTGACAGAATACTAAGTGCTAGTTATTTATGCGAACCAAGAATTGAATGATATTTAAATTTTTTAGTCACTATATTACTGTCAATTTAGCCGCAGTTCGCATTATTTACAACTTTCACGCAATTTTAACCACCTTTCCCGGATATTTCTCAGCGAAATTTCGAATCATAGATCGTATCACTTCATTTTCGGGGTATTCAATTAATAAGGATTTGATCTCGGCTAAAATAGATAAATCTGTATCAAGTGGCAACTCCCCCATCCCATAAAATTTACCTTCTTCCACTAAAACACAACCCATTTTTTCTCTGATAAGAAAGGTTTCTTTACGCGAGTCCAGCCACATAATTGCTTTTTGAACTGATTCATTATACCCATTCACCTCAGGAAAATTTCTCGTAACCGTATTGTCCAAAAAACATAATACAGGATGTAATTCAAAATTTTTCACCAATTTCCATAAAGTTCGATGCGCATCAACCAACAAAGAAAAACTGGCAATTGGAGAAGAATATTTTCTTTTCTTATCTATAGCCAATCGTTGGTAACCCTTGTTGTCTTCAAAAAGATAAATGCCCCATACTTGCTCAAATCGTTTCTGACTTTTATTAAAAATGGGCCATAAACGTTTAATCTCTATACTTTCAAATAAACATGCTATAAATTCAGTTGGACAAACCGTGTGCGTAATCGTATGAATGGTTCTCAAAAAGTCTTGTCGTTTCTGAGAAATATCCAAACCGGTGAAATGACTGCTGACTCTTCTCCTTAGATTCTTGGCTTTCCCCACATAAACAACCTTACCTTTTACATCTTGGAAATAATAAACACCCGGATTTTCAGGTAATTCTTTTGCCTGTGCTTCCGGAAGATTGGGGGGAAGATTTTGGTGTTTATTCTCTTTTTTCAACATTTCACTGATGACCAGGCCCCCATTGTTTTTAAATACAAGATCTAACACTTCTGTTGTCGCTAACGCGTCTCCACCTGCCCGGTGCCGATTTTCTATAGAAATCCCTAGCTCCCTGCATAAATGACCTAGACCGTATTTTCTAAAGCCGGGGAAAACCTTCCTGCTTAATCGGATGGTACATAATTTGGGTGTTTGTAGGTTAAACCCGGCTTCCTGTAAATGATATTTTACAAAAGAATAATCAAAATTTACATTATGGGCTACAAAAACCCTGTCTTTCAACAAGTTATAAATATACGGGGCTACTATTTCAAATGAAGGAGCTACTGCAACCATCGCATCAGAAATGCCTGTCATATTAGCCACAAATGGCGGTATGGGCTGGTGCGGATTTACTAATGTTTCATATTTCCCTTCGATTTCATTTCCATTATGCAATACAATGGCAATCTCGGTAATACCGTGTTGCTGGGGAAATCCGCCAGTAGTTTCAATATCAACAATCGCAAATTGCATGTGCACAAAATTGGATTGCAAATTCGTGAAATAATGTTTATTTTACTTTTTATATTTAATCCCATCAAATTAACTTTCTATAAAAGCAAGGCAATACTTCGTAAAATCTAATATTTCAAAAAGTCCAAGTTAATAACCCTTAACCTAATTGTTATGGAAAAACGCAAACCGGGAACAGTCATTAATGAAAAGAAAGTACTTACCATTGGCGGAATTCTCATTTTTCTTATTGTGGTCATTATAGCCTATTTTGAATGGAAAGGAAAACATAGATATTAACTTCCCCCACTCAACGTTTTGTGGGATACTTAGATTGTATCCAAACTGATTAAAATCGGGCTTTTTTGTAATGAAAGACTTTGATTGACTACTAATAAATAAAAACCAGGCTTCTGTAACATTATTTTTATCAAAACGTTTGCTTAAATTAACAGTCATTAACCATTTCGGTAATGTATACAGGGTAATTTTGAAACTGCAATCAAAACGCATGAAAAAAACCGTTACCATAATTTTGCTCACTTTCATATTTGGTTGCAATTACCCAGTAAGCAATACAGCAAAGAAGATTGGCGATAAGGTGAACAAAACTTGTCAGGTTTTATCAATAGAAAAGTCGACCAAAGTTGCCATTTGGGATGATTCTTCAGAATCATCCCAAATGGCAACAGGTATTATCAAACTTTCCGTTCTTGAAAGAACAGTTCAAATGCTTACCTGGTGATGCAAATAAAAGAATCAAAGCAAAAAGCCCATAGCTGAAAGCATATATTGCTTTTTTAATGACTATCCGTAAATAGGTGCAAAGAGGCGTAGCCTCGGTTAATATTGTAACAACGGGTTTCAACCCGTTGTTGAAGTAACAGATAATCTAATAAGAACCGTAGGTTCGGGTCATATAAAAAAGGCGGTAACTATTAATTAAAAACAGGTAGTTGGAATTA
>JAYTSC010000020.1:0-5093 GCA_043745885.1 Bacteroidota bacterium
CAGTTTAATATTTGATGAAATATCTGCAGAAGGAAGGGGATATAATTTTCGATAGGCATCAACTGATGTACCGCTTTTTACGCCACCTTTCCATGGCCACAAATAAGAAGATTCAACAAAACGATCATAGCGAATCAGGTCGGTTCTTCTGAATCCTTCCCAATACAACTCTCTGGCCCTCTCATCTAAAAGAAAGCTGGTGGTTAACTGACCGGCTGCAATATTACCTGTGGCATTTCCATAAGCCCTTGTACGGAGGTTATTTACATAAGTTAAGGCAAGGCTGGCATCTGCACCGGCTCTAAGTGTTGCTTCTGCAAATATTAAATATTGTTCTGCCAAACGAAAAATAGGAAAATCGATATCTGATTGTGTTAAATGAGAGCCATTAGCACCTGTTCTAGTGATATTTTTATATTTAGTAATGGCATAACCATCAGTAAATTTAGTAAGATCAGAAATTTCCAAGTTCTGACCACCAGTATAGAACTGAGCACGCTTATCTGCTGTACCAGTTACATCAGGAAATAATGCCGGCATATTTTTGGTAGTGCGCAGACCACCCCAACCCCCATCTACACCAAAACTTGAAGCAGACATCGAACCACCAATCGGTGCATGAACAAGGAATGTAGTTCCACCCCAGTTCTTGGTTCTTAATCCATCATAATTTATAGTTAATATAAATTCATTGGTGTTTAGATTATTATCAGCAAGCATTAACTGGGTATAATTTGGAATTAATGTATAACCTGCATCAATTACTTTTTTAGAATAGGTTACCGCATCAGCCCATTTTGCTGTGCCGGTATATACTTGCGCATTCAAATAAATACGCGCCAATAATGACCAAGCGGCTGCTTTGTCTGCACGACCATATTCATTTGTTTTTGGTGCTGCCATACTAACTTCAATTGCCTTCAATTCAGACTCTATATAACTAAACAAAGCTGTTCTTGAAGCTTGTTCCGGCAATACCGATCCCAATGCATCCGCCTCAGTGGCGAAGGGTGCGTTTCCGAAGAGATCCATTATTACCCAGTATTGATAAGCGCGTAGAAATCTTGCTTCTGTTTTAAACAATTTAATTGCTTCAGCATCAGCTCCCACAATTCCTCTAGATGCTAAGTTTGCATCAGAAGCCTGGTTGATGAAATCATTACAAAGTGTGATCTGGTAATAAGAACGGTAATATAGACCGGTAAGCATTGGATTACTGGAAGACCAGTTCATGTTATGAAAATCCTGAATTCCCGGATCCCCCCAAGAAACAACTGCTTCATCAGTAGATAATTCCTGGGCCTTCCAGAATAACCGAAGGAAGTCAGAAGTTCCTTCGTCAATTCCCTGGATATCTCCATTGCCGGATGGACCGCTGTTGCCGGTTAAAGCAAAACTTCCATAAACTTTAGCAAAAGCCTGTTTATACCCTGCAGACGTAGCATATACCTGAGCAGCCGTTACGTCATTTGTGGGCAGAAGGTCTAGCTTCTTGGTACAAGAAACAAAGCTGACAATCAAAAAGCTCCCTGTTATTGCAATTTTTAAAATATTCTTTTTCATAATTATTTATTTATAAGTGTATTGATCAGAAATCAAGGTTTAAGCCAAGTACAAAAGTTCTGGGTCTTGGATAGAAGTTATTATCTATACCCCCATTCATTTCAGGGTCTAACCCTTTGTATTTAGTAATCACAAATACATTTTGAACATTTGCACTTAACCGAAGGGAAGCTTTATTATTAAAGACCCTTCCTGCATTATATCCTATGCTAAAGTTATCCATTCTTAAAAAAGAAGCATTTTGAACATAATAATCAGACAAATAATAATTGGTTCCATTTCCACTAAAATTAGTGTACAACACATCAGTTGAGCCATTGTTCACGTAACCAATGGGATTTATAATGTTACGAATGGTACCTGTACTGGAAGCCCTGTTATTATACAAATAGTTTCCAACGTTGGCCCGCAACACAAAACCGGCATTCCATTTTTTATAGGCAGCATTTGTACTAAATCCAAAAAATGCAGATGGATCCGAACCTTTGTACTGATATAAATCTTTTTCATTAATTACACCATCCCGGTTTTTATCATCAAACAAGTTATCGATAGGTTTATTAGTGAGCGGATCATACACTTGCTTATAAACGAAGTAAGCTCCACGATTGAATCCTACTGAGTTGATAAGAACTGTGTTACCTGTACCTCCGGATATTCCGCCATAACGGGCTCCTGCATAAGTGGGATCATCTGAAATGGTTAGTTTAGTAATTTTATTTTCGTTGTAAGTAGCATTAAAGGCTATATCCCAAGTAAGACTTTTTGAACGAACCACCTGATAGTTTATATTGAACTCAACTCCTTTGTTTTCCATACTACCTACATTAGCAACAATTTTATTAGAAAAGTTAGTTCCGGCCGGCTGATTAATCTCGTTTAATAAATCATTAGTTGTCTTAATATAATATTCAATGCTACCTGAAATACGGTTATTTAAAAATCCATAATCCATGGCAATATTTGTAGTTGTGGTTTGTTCCCACTTTCTATTATAGTAATATCCACCTGGACGATACATTTGATAAAAATTGGTTCCCAATTGATAAGATCCTGTTGCCTGACTTAAATTATAGAAGGAATTATAATCATAATTACCAATACCATCTTGTTGACCTGTAACACCATAACCCAATCTCAATTTCAATTCAGAAACGGCTGTAACATCTTTTAGGAAAGCTTCATTTTTAACTTTCCAAGCAAAAGCTGCAGAAGGGAATACTCCATAGCGGTTATCCGGATTAAATTTCGAAGATCCATCTCTACGAACTGAAGCGGTTAACAGATATTTATTACTTAAAGTGAAGTTAACACGACCTAAAAAAGAAACTAATGTATTTTCCGGCTCATCAAAAGGATAGTTGGGAGTAGAAACCACAGTTTTGTCATAAGTTAAATCAGAATAATTAAAATTTTTGGTTTTATAATCCTGAAATTCATACCCTGCTATGGCTTCTATTCGGCTATCTATTGATTTGATATCTTTCGCATAGTTAAAATAAAAGTTCAGGTAACTGCTGTTTTTTGTTTGTTTATATTGGTTGTTTTGTCCACCATGAAATACATTGCTGGGATCTTTAAATCTTCGATAAGTTCCTGCAGCACTATCATTAACAACCTCCGTTCCTGTTCCCTGAGAAATATCATAGCCTACATTCAAAATGGCGCGAAGATCGGGTAGAAAATGAAATTTGTAATCGATCACTGCATTGCCAATACTTCTTTGTACGTCACTCAGGTTATTTCTTTGCAGTAATTGACCTAATGGATTTCGGGGTGCCAGAGTTTCCAAACCGGTAGATGCAAAGTTGTTTGCATTTAACCATTCCCAATAACCACCATATCTGGCACTATTGGAATAAATTTGTTGCGTTGGATCGAAAGAAACTGCAGCTCCAATAGCACCTTCATTGGCAAAACGGCTTTTACTTGAAGAACCTTTTACATTGATATCTACTTTCAAATGATTATCGAAAAAAGTCGGGTTGAGCGTAAGACTTAAAGAAGTTCTAGCCAGGTTACCTGTTTTCAAAATTCCGTTTTGATTTAAATAACCAAAAGATACTCTGTAAGGCATATTTTTCAAACTGCCTGAAATGCCTAAGTTATTATCTGTACCAATTGCACTTTGATAAATCTGTTCTTGCCAATCTGTATTCGAAGAACCCATTTTTGCGGAGATGATTGAATTGCCATTTGCATTTACGATAGTTTTAACTTGTTCTGCATTTAATACATCGGCTTTTTTGGAAATAGAAGCAGAAGATAATTGAGAACTAAAGTTGAAGGTTGCTTCCCCTTTTTTACCTTTTTTAGTAGTAATCAGAATAACACCATTTGAAGCCCTTGAACCATAAATAGCGGTAGCAGATGCATCTTTCAATACAGTAAACGTTTCAATGTCATTTGGGTTGATCATGCTTAATGGGTTGGCCACACCCGAAATACCATCATTGCTTAAGGGTAACCCATCAATAACAATCAAAGGATCATTGCTTGCGTTCAAAGAAGAACCACCACGAATCCGGATTGTACTTCCCGATCCCGGCGCACCTCCGTTTGAAGTAACAGCCACCCCTGCAATTTTACCAATAATCAATTGTTCAGGTGAGGTGATAGCTCCTTTTACAAAGTCTTTTGAATTTAGTGTTGCCACAGATCCTGTTAAGTCTTTCTTACGAGTAGACCCATAACCTGTCACGATCACTTCGCCTAAAGCTGATGTAACCGACTCAAGTGATACTGCAACATTTCCTCCTCCTATGGGTACCTCTTTTTTGGTAAAGCCAATTGAAGTAATCACTAGGGTGGTTGCCGAAGCAGGTGCTTGAAGTTTAAAAGTACCATCTGTGCCTGTTTGGGTAGTTACCGCAGTGCCTTTTACATTTACTGTAACACTTTGCAAAGCAGTACCATCTTTTAGGTCTGAGACTTTACCAGTAACCGTTTTTTGTTGTGCCAATGTGGTTAGGCTAAATAGCATTGCCGGCAGAAGCAATACTAAGAGCAATCGTTTTACTTTCATATACTATTGTTTATCTGGTTTTCAAAAAAATTGATGCTATTTATTATTCAGTGATTAAAAATGATTTGGTTTGTTGATTCCCGTTTTCAGTTAACCGAAGCAAATACATTCCTACGGGTAATTTATTATTTGATAACTCCTGTTTTGTAATCGCTACCTGGTAATTGCCTTTTGCTCTAAACCCATTCACCAGTACTTTTAATCGCTTACCTTCTAAACTCCAAATATCTAAGGATATATTTCCTGCTGTTTTTAATTGATACTTTACTATTGCCTCCCGGGAAATAGGATTAGGTGAAACAGTAAGCCCATTATTTCCAAGATTGCTGGAAATGAATGATTCTATAGCGGTAATAACACTACCCCCAACATTTTTATTGGTATACACATAATATTCTCCGGCCTCTAAACTGATGCTTTCTGCCAACCCCGTTGCATTACGAGTGGTTCCTGTTAAATAACTGTACCATGTTCCTGAAGAAGGAAAACTAACACTTGCGGTTGT
>JAYTSC010000021.1:0-2717 GCA_043745885.1 Bacteroidota bacterium
AAGAAGACGATCTGGGAAAGATTGTTGACATGATCGATATCGTAATTTCAAATGGAGCAGAAGGACCACATCTCAATGAAATCAAACATGAAATTGAAGGGTTTATGGGGGTGTTGCCACTTTTTCAGGAAAATTAGGACATAAAAAAAGCAGGGTCAAATTTGGGAGTTTGAACCCTGCTTAATCTAAATTAACGCTCTCTGGTATTGTTACGGGATTAAATAGGGAAGGTTACAATTTTTAAACGTATTTTGTCTGCTGACTTAATTTTATTTACATACCTGAAAAACCCGTCTATCAAGCCATTTGATTTCTTTAACGTTTTTCCAGTTGAAATTTATGATCATTTATTGATTTATGGTAGTAGGTATTAATCTCCTTTTTTTAATTCCAGGTAAAGTCGGTGGCACTGAAACCTATTCTAGAGAATTGATCAAGGCTCTGGCTATCGACCAATCAGATAATCATTACGTTGTATTTGTAAATAAAGAAGCGAGTAACTGGGAGTTACCTAAAAATAGTAAAATATTAAAAGTCACTTGCCCAATTGCTGCATTCAACAGGCTGAATAGGTACTTGTTTGAACAATTTTACTTTCCCTTTTTACTTGGGAGCTACAAAGTTGAAGTGTTACATTCATTTGGATATGTAGGCCCGCTGATTACTTTTTGCAAGCATGTAGTCACCATTCCAGATATTAACTTCGTTGGTCATGGATCTAGTATGCCACGCCGTAAAAGAATTTTGCTTGGTTTTATGGTTAAAGCGACAGCAATTTGTAGCAATAAAATTATAACTATTTCAGAATTTTCTAGATCTGAAATTCTGAAATACTTAAATGTAACAAAAGAGAAAGTGCGTGTTATTCATTTGGCATCATTCATTGATGGTAACATTGCCAAGTCCTTTGTTACATATGATCGTTTTGAGACACAACGCATACGAAAAAAATTTAATACTGGGGATAATTACCTGCTCGCATTCAGTAGCCTGAACGCGCATAAAAATATTCCAGCTCTGGTTTTAGCTTATGCCAATATCCAGAAAAAAACCAATTGCAAGCTTGTTCTAGTCGGCAATATTTTAAATACCGATTTAATTCACAAGCAAATAGATGAAAATAAAATGCATGATTTCATTTCGGTTACTGGATACGTAAGTGATTTAGAGATAGCAGTTTTATTGTCTGGAGCGAAACTTTTTATTTTTCCATCATTTTATGAAGGTTTTGGACTTCCATTACTTGAAGCACAGTCTGTTGGTACGTGTGTGATATGTTCCGACCGGGGGTCTCTCCCTGAAATCGGCTCTGATAGCGTTGAATATTTCGATCCAAGTTCCATCGAAAATATGTCGAAAAACATACTTCAGTTATTAAATACTCCAATTAGAATCGCTGAACTCCAAAAGAAGGGATTCGAAAATGTTAAACATTTCTCATGGACTCGTACTGCTAGCGAAACCCTTGCAGTGTACCAATCCTTATGACAAACTATTTTTACATTTTTAATCTAGGCAGCCTATTCTCTTTTCGCTCCGAAATTTCAGATTGAATATGAATAATGAACACGGCCCTATTGTTTCAATTATCACTGTGGTTTTTAATGGTGTTAAGACTATTGAAGAAACAATATTGAGCGTCATACATCAGAACTACACGAAAATTGAGTATATAATCATCGATGGGGGATCAACTGACGGAACTTTGGACGTTATCAAAAAATATACATCATATCTTGACTGTTTGGTAAGTGAACCAGATTCAGGTATATATAGTGCCATGAACAAGGGCTTGAAACTCGCGAAAGGTTCGCTACTAATTCTGCTGAATGCGGATGATAGTCTGGTCGCAAAATCTTCTATTTCCTACTTAGTGAATAACTTTTCCGGTAATACTGAAATACTGGTTTCTGATACGCTATTCCAAAAAAATGGAATAGTTAAAACGTTAAAAGCGAGTAATTCTCAAGCTCTTCACCTTAGGATTCCGTTTATGCACACATCCTGCTTTGTCTCTAAAAGTGTTTATGAGCAAATTGGCTTTTTTAATGAAACGTATAGAATAGCCGCAGATGTCGATTTTTTGATGAGAGTATTTAAAGCAAAGATAAGCATACGTTTTTTGGATCAGCCTGTAATTTGTATGAAGGCAGGTGGAATTAGCGATAAGCAATTTGTTGCAGGCAGAAAAGAGTATCGAAAGATTTATCAAGAACATTACCACAAAAAAATAATGGCGTGGTTTGGCTATTATTACAGTCTTTTTGATTGTTTTGTATTAAACAAATTGGCAGCTTTAAAAAAGGCTTTATGACAGCAATTAAGCTCTTTCTTTGGAATTCTTTTTTTTGTCGCTTACCGGGGTATCAGTTAAGACACTGGCTTTTTCGTTTCTTAGTAAATAATTTTATTCACTCGTCTTCAGCCTTACATAGTGGAATTGAGCTTTTAACGACTTCTGGTATTTCTATTGGTCAAAACTCAGTATTGAATAAAGGCATTACACTTGACGGGAGAGCAGGAATAACTGTCGGAAATCAGGTCAGTATATCTGCTGGAGTGATTATTCTGACTGGAAGCCATGAAGTAGATTCTCCGGATTTTTTATTTTCTGGAAAACCGGTTGTCGTTGAAGATTATGTATGGATAGGGACCAGGGCGATGATATTGCCAGGGATTACACTGGGCAAAGGGTCTGTAATAGCAGCTGGAAGCAT
>JAYTSC010000022.1:0-7747 GCA_043745885.1 Bacteroidota bacterium
CACGCGCAATACCCAGGGAAAGTACCCCCTATTCCTTTTCCCCAAGTGCCTTCATTTAATATCCCTTTAGGATCATTGATTCCGGAAGAAATAGATGGATTGATTGTTTGTGAAAAGGGAATATCTGTAAGTAATATTGCCAACGGAATTACTCGTTTACAACCGGTTGTTTTATTAACCGGTCAGGCAGCAGGGATGTTAGCTGCACAATCTTTTGCAAAAGATGGACTGCGCAATGTAAAAGTAAGGGAAGTTCAAAACGATCTACTTAAAAATAAATGTTTTGTAATGCCCTTTGTAGATGTGAATGTAAAAGATCCGGCATGGGAAATTATTCAAAAATTGGGGATCATGGGTATTCTCAAAGGGGTTGGTAAAAGTAAAGGTTGGGCCAATAAAACTTATTTTTATCCGGATAGTTTAGTAAATTATAAGGAACTAAAAAAAGGAATACAAATGGTAGACGGTGTATTTAATTATAGAAAAGAAAAGCATTTTAAAAATGTTATGTTGGAAGATATTTTCAATATTTATCATTTTTATGATGCCAGAACGGCTTCAAAATATGGGTTTGCTGAAAGACTGGTAAAAAATTTGTCGGTGCTAGCAATTAAATATGGAATGGTTAAAAGAGATAAAAAAGAATTTTTAACCAAAAGAGAAACGGCTGTTTATCTTAGTTACTTGCTAGATTTTTTATATCCTACGCCAATTGATTTATTTGGAGAATTTAGTAATTAATGGATTCTTTTTCCTCATTTAAAATCAATTGCCACAGATTAACACAGATTTTTTCAGTGTAAATCTGTGGCAATTTTTTACCATTATTTTTTTGATTCAAACTGTTTCACCACTTTTTCTATTTCCTCAGCAGTCACCGGCTTGTTCTGATTATCTATGTTAATCACCATCAGGTAACCCTTTTTTGAAGGGGTCGTTAAAAAAGATTGTGTAAGTTTAAATTGGTCACTTTCTAAAAATTTTCCATTAAAAATATTCCACAATTCCTTTGCACAAAGGCACCCTAAAGTAGGTGTGAGTGGATAATAGGGCTTGTCTTTAAAATAGTCGGGATCGATGGTTGTTCCATGTGCAATGATTTCTGTTCTTCCGATTCTCCCTGCAGTAAATGCCTCTTGCATGGGCAAATAATTTTGCCAGACGGTAGGTAGCAACTGAAGGTAATTAGTTAAAGCATCTTTAGAAGAATCGTAAGCCGTATGCCAAAACAAACTATCTGTTTCATTAGGCATAATTAATTGGATATTGGGAGTTGGCCCTATGAAATTATTGTGCGAAATTTCTGTTCCCTGGATACTATAAATACCTTGGGGGGTACTGCCATTGGTAATAAAATAAGGAAGATCGGAAGCCGATCTTGCGAGTTGTTGGAAACTAAGTAATTTTCCTGCTGTGTCTTTCGCAAAACTGCCATCAGCAAACTGAATGATGGCCAAGCCCGGGTAATCACGATTCCAGCGTTGAAAGGAATAAATTATTTTTTGTCCCAGTATTTTTTGTTCTTCAAATAATAAAGAAATATCAGGGGGTAGAGAACCGGAAAATTTATGATGGTTACCAAAATAATTTCCCAATTCATTTAATACAATGGTTTCATGATAATTTTTGAATTGTTTCTCCATCGTTTGGAGAAGTTTACCTGTATTAGTATTCGTTGAATTATTTCTGTATAAGTATAGAGCCTGCATAGCAAAGAGTTTTGGATTGGTTTCATTTGCAATTAATCGTTCAATTTCTTTTTCATACACAAATGGATAAGCACCGTAAATGGCTTCTAAAAAAGCCTTTTTGGTAGCCATTTCAAGCGAACTATATTTTTCGAAAAGTGTCGAAAAACCATGTGCTATTTCTGATGATTGCAGTAAAAATTGGGAAATTGCCCATAGAGCCTCTCTGTATTTATCTTCCGAATTACTATCTAAGGATTGGGCAAAACTTCCATTAATCAATTGCTCACGCATATGCTTGTCAAAAGCAACTCTGTGTGGGTATAGTACAAAATCTGTTTTAATGAGATCACTCGAAAGTTGAGAAATAGAAGTCAGCGAAGTGAGTAGGCAGGTAAGTAATACCCAAAACTGTTTCATTCAATAAAATTAAAGCATTTTAGGATACTGTTACACCCCTTATATAAAACAATGTTTTATATAAAGGGAATGCCATTTATGCAGATACAATTGTCTATTTCCATTGCAAAGCCTGCACATTTCTTTCTTAAAGGAATAATTTTCCTTAATTATTTATTTTTATGTAATTTATACCCTTAATTGGCTTGCAATTCAAATCTTTATTTACTGTAAATTCTTTTTATGTTAAAAGTAAACTTGTTATTGATTTTATCTTCAGTAGCCTTATTTATTATTTCTCCAAATTCTACGCTAACTGCTCAATCAACATCAGTACAACGCCCTAAATTAGTAGTGGGTATTGTGGTAGATCAAATGCGGTGGGATTATCTCTATCGCTATAATGCACGTTATGCCGAAAACGGTGGTTTTAAAAGATTGCTTAGCCAAGGATTCTCATGTGAAAACACGTTAATTCCGTATGCACCAACATTAACCGCCTGTGGACATAGTTGTATTTATACCGGTTCTGTTCCGTCTATTAATGGAATTACAGGCAATAACTGGTGGGATTATAACCAAAATAAAATGGTGTACTGTACAGAAGATGCACTGGTAAAAACCATCGGTAGTAATACAGAAGCAGGACAAATGAGTCCTAAGAATTTATTGGTTACTACTATTGGAGATGAGTTACGGTTGGCTACCAATTTTCGAAGCAAAGTACTGGGAATTGCTATTAAAGATCGTGGCGCAATTCTACCTGCCGGACATAGTGCCAATGGGGCCTATTGGTATGATAGTAAAACGGGTGATTGGATTAGTTCTACCTATTACCTAAGTGAACTCCCTGCATGGGTTAAAGAGATTAATGCTAAAAAATTAGTGGACAAATATTATAGCCAGGATTGGAACACTTTATATCCCTTGGCTAGTTATGAACAAAGTGCACCGAATATAAGGGAGTTTCCCAGAAACCTAAAACAATATGCAGGTAAAAATTATAGCCAGATATCTGTTACACCCTATGGTAATAGTTTTACTTTTGATATGGCAAAAGCTGCTATCTCAGGTGAACAATTGGGTGCAGATAATTTTACAGATTTATTCACCATTAGTTTATCTTCTCCGGATTATATCGGGCATGCATATGGCACCAGTTCTGTGGAAGCAGAAGATGGTTTTTTACGTTTAGATAAGGATTTAGGCGATTTTCTTAATTATCTGGATGAAAAAGTTGGAAAAGGAGAATGGCTTGTTTTCTTGACTGCCGACCATGGTGCTGCCAATGTTCCCGCCTTTTTAAACGAACATAAAATCCCTGCCGGTAATTTCGATAATGAGAAAGTAACCGATGCTTTGAACCAGTTTTTATTTGAATCTTTTCAAGTAAAAGAGTTGGTTACCGGGATCATTAATTACCAGGTATATCTTGATAGAAATGCGATGAAACAGAAAACCTTACCTAAAGATTCAGTTTATGCCAAAGTGATCGATTTTCTTTTGCAAAACCCTTCAGTTGACAGGGCTTTTGCTATTGACAAATTATTTACAACCGTATTGAATAGTAAAATAAAAGAAGTGTTCACCAACGGAATTTATCCCAGTAGAAGTGGTGATATTCAAATCATTCATCACCCTCAATTTATAGATGGATTTTTAAAGGGAGGAACCACACATGGTGGATGGAATCCCTATGATGCACATATCCCCTTAATTTTATCTGGATGGAAAATTAAACCCGGGAAATCATATAGAGAAGTGTATATGACAGATATTGCGCCTACTATTGCTGCTATGCTTCAAATACAAATGCCTAGTGGTTCTGTGGGTAAAGTTATTGAGGAAGTAATGAAATAAGAGAAGTTGAAACCATTTACATTAGTGGTTTCAATATTTTTTCATTCCCAATTAAATATTTTTTCATTTCAATATTTTACAATTTATGAAAACATTTTATTTATTTCTTTTCTATACTTTATGTGTAACCCAATCACTAATTGCTCAGCCAAAACAAATTGACAGAGTAAAATTTTTTACTGATCAAACTATTTTTAAAGCAACGTTGGTTACCAATTTAAACAAAATGATTTATAGTGGGAAAGAAGGAAAAAATCCTTTACGAGCTTATTTCATTTGCAAATTACCCGATAGTACTGATGTGCGAGAAAGAGTAATTTTGGAAACAAGAGGCCATTTCAGAAGAGAAAATTGCACTTACCCTCCATTGAAGATTGTTTTTGATAAACCCGATTCTACTGTTTTATCCTCATTAAAATCGCTAAAATTAGTAAGTACGTGTAAGGCCTCAAATGAAAATAGCCAATACCTGATAAAAGAGTATTTGGTTTATAAATTGTATAATTTACTTACAGATAAGAGCTTTCGAGTCCGTTTAGTTGATATGGAATTCATCGATAGTAGCGGTAAGAAAAAGCCTATGAAGGAGTTTGCTTTTTTTACAGAAGACGAGAAGGAGATGGCAAAAAGAAATAATTGTAAGGATTGGACTGTTGGAAAACCACCCACTGAAGCAACAGATAGGGAACAAATGACTTTGGTTTCGATATTTGAATATATGATAGGAAATACAGATTGGTCAGTACCTGCACGACATAATATCAAAACCATTTTATCCAAGGCAGACCCTGAATCAAAACCATTCTCCGTTCCTTATGATTTTGATTTTGCCGGGTTGGTAAATACAGATTATGCAACCCCTGATGCCATGTTTGGAACTGTATCAGTTCAAGAAAGGGTTTATAGGGGTTATGCTCGTACCATGGATGAATTAAATGCGACATTGGACTTGTTCATCAAACAAAAAAATAATTTTTATGCACTCATAAATAATTGTGAATATTTAAATCCCAATAGTAAAAAAGGGATGATCAAATTTATGGAAGATTTTTATTCTTCCATAAAAAATCCAAAAGAAATTAAATCCATCTTTATTGATAATGCAAGAACTCAATAGAGTAAGAAATTTGTATTAAATAAGGCTTTTAACTATCAATTTTGTTCTAGTAAATATTTCCCTAGTGGCTCAATTAAAAGTAAAGGAAACTCAAAAAGCAAAAGGAATATCACAACTTGTTTTCAAACAAGTAAAACCGTATAAAAAATGGTTGGTGCTTATTTTTTTAGCCATGTTGCTGGAAACCATCATGGGATTGGCTGCCCCGTGGCCCCTTAAAATAATCATTGACAGTGTAATTGGTAATCAATCTCTTCCCAATTGGTTACTTTGGATGAATAATTTATCGGTTAGCCACGATAAAATGACATTAGCCGCTTCGGCAGCCATTTTATTGGTAGTGATCACAATTATTGGTGCAATTGCAGGTTATATGAACAGTTACTTTACAGAAAGCGTTTCGCAATATGTAGCCAATGATGTTAGACTGCAGGTTTACCATCATCTCCAAAGATTATCACTTTCTTTTTACGACTCTCACCAAATTGGCAAAATACTCAGTACCATCACTACCGATGTATCTACTATGCAGGATTTTGTTTCAAATTCATTACTCAGCATTTTAATAGATGCAATGGCTATTTCAGGAATTTTGGTTTTAATGTTTTACCTAAACTGGAATTTTGCACTTGTGGCTTTAAGTATTACACCTATATTAATATTTTTTGTTGCTAAGTTTAAAAAGCGGGTTAAAAAATTAATACATGTTGTTAGAGATGACCAAAGTGCTATGCTATCTGTTTTGCAACAAGGTCTGGAATCCATCAGAGTTGTAGAGGCTTTTGGTAGCCAGCAAGTAGAAGAAGCACGCCTTAAAAAAGTTAGTCTTGAAACAGTGAATGCAGCACTAAAAACTCGTCGTTTAAAAGCTTTACTTTCTCCGGTAGTTTCCATTACCGTTTCATTCTGCATTGCATTGGTACTTTGGAGAGGAGCAGATCTGGTGTTAAAAGAGGTCATGACTATAGGTGCTTTAACCGTTTTCTTATCCTATTTAAATAAGTTTTTTAGCCCGGTTAAAGATTTGGCTAAAATGACCAATGCAGTTGCGCAGGCAACTGTTGCTCTTGAAAGGATACAATTGATATTAGAGACCGATACAATTATTCCGGAAAAGCCGGATGCAATAAATCCTGGCTTATTAAAAGGAGAAATCGTTTTTCAAAATGTTGCTTTTTCTTATAACGCTGAGACACATGTATTAAAAGATGTAAATATTAAGATACTTGCAGGGCAAAGAATTGGTATATGTGGTCCAACAGGTGGAGGTAAATCAACGGTTGCCAGCCTGATTCCCAGGTTTTACGATGCCAGTTCGGGAATCATTTATATTGATGGAACTGATATTACTAATTTCACATTAGAGGGCTTACGAGGTCAAATTGGATATGTTTTACAAGATACTTTGCTCTTTTATGGCTCAGTCAGTGAAAACATTGCGTATGGACATCCCGGTGCCACAGAATTGGAAATTTGTGAAGCAGCCAAGTTAGCAAATGCAGAAGAGTTTATTTTAAAAATGCCACATGGGTATGATACACTGGTTGGTGAAAGAGGTGTTACTCTTTCCGGGGGACAAAGGCAGCGCATAGGTATAGCCAGAGCCATAATACGTAATTCCCCAATCCTAATACTTGATGAGCCTACTGCTGCATTGGATACTGAATCAGAAAAGATTGTTATGGATGCATTAGAGAAATTGATGAAAGGGAGAACAGTAATTACGATTGCCCACCGATTAAGTACAATCAGCAATTCAGATCAAATACTTGTCATAAAGGATGGAATTGTAGACGAGGAAGGAACTCACCAAGAATTAATCGTTCGAGGAGGTATCTATGCAGAACTTTACAATATACAGGTAGGAGGAGAAAGCAAAGCCGGTTAAAGCCAGAATTCAATTAATCACTTTTTCAAATAGAAACATTATTTTTAGTAATAAATTAATCAACAAACCAACTATGTTTTATCGCTCTCTGCTAGTTTTTCCAGATGATACAGTACAAATTATTCTTGATGCAATTGACAATGCAGAAAAATCTATTCGCATTAAGATGTTTATATTCTCTGACCCAAATTTAATTAATGCTGTTATTGCAGCGCATAAACGGGGACTAGACATTAAAGTAATGCTAAACCCCGCCAGAAGAAATGGAGAGGAAGAAAATGAAGAAACTCGAACCCTCTTAGTGAAAGCGGGTATTGAAGTAAAAGACAGCAATCCTTTTTTCGGACTTACTCATGAGAAATCAATGGTAATAGATGAAAAAATCGCTTTTATTAAATCATTGAATTGGGAAACAAAAAACTTAACAGAAACACGAGACTATGCCATAATTACTTCACATCCTTTTGAGGTAGAAGAAATTATTCTTTGTTTTGAATCTGACTGGAATAGAAAAGAATTTAATCCCGGAGAAGGTGCAAGGCTTATTTGGTGTAGTTCTAATGGACGTGATCGTATAGCCAGATTTATAGATGATGCAAAACACACACTGTTTGTACAGAATGAACGTTTTCAGGATCTGATTATCATTGAACGACTGGTTAGGGCAGCCTCCCGGGGTGTAAAATTACATATTATGGTACGCCCACCACATACACTAAAAAAAGAAAAATTAATAGAAGGTGTTGGGGGGTTACGTATTATGGATGACTTAGGTATAAAAATTCATAAGTTACG
>JAYTSC010000023.1:0-7697 GCA_043745885.1 Bacteroidota bacterium
CTTTTAAAATACAATTTCAGTTTCTCATTGATATAGTATTTAAGATCTTCCTCCGTTTTATTCATTCTCAACCATTCACTGGTAGGCCGATACTGCTGCATAAATTGTTGTAGTTCATCATCCTTCAATCCACTGTATTGTATCACCAGAATAGATGGGAAACGATAATTGATATAAGCTTCTTTTTCATTTGATTCGAAAAATGCAAATGCTTTTCGTTTGTTTTTTTCATGCCTCGAAAAATGATCGATATTCAAGGCTACACCTGCACCAGAGTTTGCATTCGAAATGGTGGGTATTTGATAATCAACAATATCCTGCAAAAACTCTTTTCTTCTTTCCATACTGTCCAATTGATAACGACTTTTCCCCCTTGCTGTTACCGTAACATTACCCAAACTATGAACCAATGGAGATAAGAAAAGTTGTAAGGTATCTTGTAAAAGAAACTGTTTGTTGTAATGAATGGTATCGAAATAATAACCTACTGCAGCAAAAGAAAGTACTTGGTTCACTAATAAATTAATTTTAAAACGACCACTGGTACTAGTCATTACTGTGGTCTTAGTATTAATATTGGTAACACTAGCCAAAACAATGGGTTCATTTGTTGCACTGTCTTTTAAATAACCCCATTTACTTTCATTTTTTTGCGCAATAGAAGACAAACTAGTTATCATCAATAAAATAAAAACGCCCTTCTGCATAATCAATTCTTTAAGCAAAGCTAAGCATTCAGCTAATTTTTTATTGTAATGATTTGGTAATGTATTCCACCACAAAAAAATGAGCCTCATTTTAATGAGGCTCATGTAATCATTTTCCAAATCCTAAAATCTGCGATATTTATTTAGGGTCAAGTGACTTCTTAATTTTATTTGCTAAATCCTGTAAATGTATTTTACTCATTTTATCGCTTGCAGAAGCCGCTGCTGCATTCACAGTGCCACGTAATTGTACCATTTGTGAGCGTGCAATACTATAAATATCACTTCTGCTATTTAGGCCAGATTGATATGGATTAACATTGCCTCCAAAATTAAATACAATTGTTGTTCCTGTGGAGGATGGATTGAGTAGGTTATCCATTTTAGCAACATAACTTTGTTGTAACATTCTTCTGTAAGAATCTATTGACTTATTTGTTTTTAGTTCACTAAATAAATCATTTTGAAGATCAGTTAGCATTTCCAATGCGCTATAAGCTTTATCGGCTCCAAATCTTTCAACAGAAAACTGCATTCTGTTCATTCTGTCTCCGGAAAGAAGTCCTGATAAGGTGGCTTCCTGTGCAGATGCGATTGGATCGGTTGTTCCCGGCGGATTTATTTTATCCCAAATGTCATTTACAATCAACCATCTTGGTGTTTGGAACAATTGTTTATTAAGATATCCCAATGCATTCTTCTGCATGGTTTTAGGTGTTATCTCATAAACGGGTTCATTTTGTTCTGAAGTTCTAAATGTCTCATAAACGCCACCTACATTTCGTAAAACATGACCGGCGTATCTGCGAAACTGACCTAATACCTGACCATACATAACATTAATATTCTCATTCAAATCGCCCTCTTCTTTTATCCATTCCGGTAATTTAATTAATATGCGTTGCAGGTTTTTTACGCCATATTCACTGGCAACAACAGCATTATCACTTAAATCCTCACTTTGGCTTCTTGGATCAGATTGATTACCCTGCTCATAGGTTCCAAACCATGTACGAGGATTATTTTTTAAAGTTTCAGTGATTAATTTATTGCTATTCTTTTTACGTTCTTCTTCCGTATTTCCAGCTATATATCCATACCCCCATTGCATGGCCCATTTATCATAGTCTCCAATTCTTGGATATAAACCCGCTTTACCAATATTGTCTTCCGGTTGTGCCACATAATTAAAACGGGCATAATCCATAATGGATGCTGTATGCCCATTAGCTTCTACCCAGGCTTTATCTCTCAATTTTTCAACAGGTGTTTTACTACTGCTACCCATATTGTGATAAAGACCAAGGGTATGACCCACTTCATGAGAGGAAACAAAACGGATTAAATCTCCCATTAGTTCATCATCAAATTTCATTTTTCTTGCACGAGGATCAACGGCTGCCGTTTGAACCATGTACCAATCGTGAACCAATTTCATCACATTGTGATACCAACCGATATGGCTTTCCAATATTTCCCCACTACGTGGATCATGTACATTGGGACCGTAGGCATTTTCAGTGCTTGAGGCAAAATAACGAATTACAGAATAACGGGCATCCTCCATACTCATGGTGGTATCATTTTCCGGCCATTCTTTACCCATAATAGCATTTCTGAAGCCGGCTTTTTCAAATGCTTTTTGCCAATCGTTCACACCTAAAATCAAGTGTTGTCTCCATTGTTTGGGTGTTGCAGGATCAATATAATAAATAATGGGTTTCTTTGGTTCAACCAGTTCACCTCTCTTCCACTTCTCTACGTCTTCATCTTTTGGTTCTAACCTCCATCTTACGGCAAATTCCTTATTTTCAACTTTTTGTTGGTCATCACTGAACAGAACATAGTCTTCTGCAAAGAATCCAACTCTTTTATCAGCAATCCTGGGTGTCATAGGTGTTTTTGGAAGTAATAAAAGGGAAGTGTTTAATTCAATCGTTACGGCACCTGCGGCATTGGCTGCAGGCACGGAGGTTCCACCGCCCGGAGAAGGTGCTCCACCAAAACCAGCTGGAATAGGCGAAGAAGTAAAGGTTTTTACAGTCCTCACCTCAATATTTACCGGGAAAGCAGAAATTTTTTGAATAAAAGATCTGTCAGCCGCAAGAGGACCCAGGTTTAGGCTTCTTTTAATATTACTATTCATACTCACTACCTGATTGTCTCCCTTGAAGAAATCTGTCACTTCTATAACCACACCGGTACTGTCTTTACTAAAAGCTGCTATAGGAAAAGCAGCAGTAATTGCATTCAGGTTTGAATTGGTGACTGCCTTATAAATTTCATCTTTTGGATCTGCAACATTAATGAGTGTAACCACCCTTACAAAAACGTTATTGCTTGGGCCTTTTTCAAATATCAATGAAACTTGGTTAGCAATTTCACCACCATAAGCACCTCTACCGCCACTTACTGCAGGTACTTTTATATAACGGGTTACAGAAAGAATTTCCCTGCCTAATATATCATTAGAAATTTCAAAAAAATACTTGTCTTCAACCTTGTGAATCGTAAACATACCTTTTTGGGTAACAGCCTTATCGGTAATTACCTCTTTATATGGTTTCGGACTGGTTCTGACTGTTGCTGCCCCGGCACCGGCTCCCGGAAAGACTCTTGGGACCCCACCTGCTGGTGCTGTGGTATCTCTTTGGCCTAAAGCAAGTGTACTTACTAATAGGACAATGGCTAATAATTGTTTTTTCATAAGGTATCTATAAGTTTTGAATAATTTTTAAAGATAAGGGAGTATCGGAAATCCTGCTTTTTTTGTTCAAACTACTATATGAATGGTGAAAAGGTCTTATTTGTCGGTGAAAACTCTTGGGTGGAACAGATATTATTGCTTTAACTTGCATTTCCTTAAAAAGAGTAAACAGAATTAAAATTTAATGAAAACTAATTGGCTACTTTCAATAAAAAAGTTATTTTGTACTCCCTTTTTTATTTATTTGAAATATTGTTTTGCGAATTCAAAACTTTTTTCAGTAGAATTGCGGAGACAAATTTTTTAAATCAACTGTAATTTTTTAAAAAAACCAAAAATCAATTGAATCATGGCTGAAACAAAACCAACTGCAAGTGCCGCTGTAAAAAGCCCGTCTTCTGCACAACCTAAGAAGAGCGGTAACTCGATTTCCTGGATGGCTCCACTATTGTGTATCATCTTTGGTTACGTCATCTGGCGTTTTATTCTGGGAGCTCCCGGTAACTTTACAACCCCTGATCCCAATGGTGGTTTTTGGCCCCAACACAAAGGTCCTAAGGGTACCCTTACCAAAATGTATGAAGGTGGTATTATTGTACCCATACTGATTGGTTGTTTTCTAATCGTAGTAACTTTCGTAATTGAAAGGTATATGACAGTTACAAAAGCTGCTGGTTCAGGAAGTATTGCAGAATTTGTTCGTACCGTTCAGTTTCACCTGGCTAACAAAGAAATTGATAAAGCCCTTGCTGCCTGCGATAAACAAAAAGGATCTGTAGGTAATGTAATGAAATCAGGCTTGAAAAAGTACAAAGAAATGATTACCAATACGGAACTGGCTACTGAACAAAAAGTCATGAATATCCAAAAAGAAGTAGAAGAAGCTACGGCACTCGAACTACCTATGTTGGAAAAGAACTTGGTTTTCTTATCTACTATCGCTTCTGTGGCAACCCTTTTGGGTCTGTTAGGTACGGTAATGGGTATGATCAAATCATTCTCTGCATTAGGTGATGAGGGTGGTGGAGACGCTGCTCGTGAACTGTCTAAAGGTATTTCTGAGGCCTTGTTTAATACAGCCTTGGGTATCGGAACTTCGGCAGTTGCCATTATCATGTACAATGTGTTTACTACTCGTATTGATGCTATCACATACGGAATTGATGAATCTGGTTTCACTTTAACACAAAGCTTTGCCTCTAACTACAAATAATCTTTTGATTATTTGTGGAAACAACAAAATTTTGAATCATTAATTGTGAAATATTAAATAATTAACAATGGGTAGAGCCAAATTACCTCGTAAGAGTACCATCATCGACATGACGGCGATGTGTGACGTGGCCTTTCTGTTGTTGTCATTCTTTATCTTAACAACGAAATTCAAGCCTTCAGAGGCAATCGCTGTTACGATTCCTAAATCGGTGGCTGCTAAAGTGGCGCCAACCAAGGATATTGTGATGATAATCATTGACAAGGACGGAAAAGTTTTTCTTACGATGGACGATGAATCTGTTAAAGAAAACATGGTTAATACATTAAACAATACCAAAAGCCTGGGATTGAATGTTACCGCATTTAAAAAAGCTCTTTTCTTTGGAGCGCCGTTTAATAGCATGGCTTCTTTTCTTGCCATTCCTGAAGACCAACGCAAAGGGAACCTTTTACCGGGAATACCTGTAAAAGACTCTGCCAGCAATGAGTTAACAGCCTGGATGACCTTAGTAAGGGATTCCTACCAGGGCAAAAAACCTAACCTGCTTGTAAAAGGAGACAACCTTGCAAAGTATCCGGCTTTTAAAGCGGTTATAACTGCTTTTAAAAAGAATGGTTTCCAGAAATTCCAAATGGTCACAAGCCCTGAGGGCGTACCAACTGGAACTGACCTCTGGAAAAAGCAACAGACAGGAGAGAAGCGAGAAGAGTAAATCATTTACAAACGAAAACTAAATTCTACCGATCATGGCAGAAATGGATACCTCGGGCGGCGGCCATAAAAAAGGTCCCGGCGTCAAAAAATCGAAGAAGTTATCTACCCGTGTGGATTTAACACCCATGGTGGATCTCGGCTTCCTACTAATCACTTTTTTCATCTTCACTACAACCATGAGTCAGGCAACAGCTATGAAGCTGAATTTACCTTCAGATGTAGATAAGCCGGAAGATCAGAGTAAGGCGAAACAGTCCGGTGTTATTACCATCCTCCTGGGAAAAGATAATAACGTTTTTTACTATGAAGGTGAATTGGAGTCCAATGCTGCCAACTTTAAATCTTCAAATTTTCATGAAATCCGTGATGTTTTGATTAAGAAAAAGTATAGTGTAAGAGAGTTGAAGGACTTTGTAGTAATATTAAAACCATCGGATGAGTGTAATTACAAAAACCTGGTTGACATTTTAGATGAAATGACCATTAATGTTTGTACACGGTATGCTTTGGTGGATATTTTACCCATTGAAACACAATTAATACAGTTATCGGAGAAAAGTGCTGCGGCAACAGCCAATAACTAATTGTGGAATATTTGATCACCTGAATCTAATTACAAAAGCATTTTATCATGGAGATAAATAAAATTTTATCAGCCGATTTTCTGGATATCGTTTTTGACGGCAGGTATAAAGAATATGGGGCTTATGACCTACGTAAATCGTATAATAAGCGAATTAAGTATTCTTTAGGGGGTATGGTACTCATCTGTCTTCTTTTATTGGTAGGTTCATTAATAGCCAACTCTACCACGAAAAGCAAAACAGAATTGGTAGTATTAGACATGTCCTTAGAAACCGTTAAAGATGAGAAAAAACCGGAACCCCCGCCACCACCCCCACCACCAAAACAAGAGCCTCCCAAAGTAGAAATCACTAAATTTACTCCTCCCAAAATTGTGAAGGATGAGGAAGTGAAACCTGATGAGGAAATAAAAGAAGTGGAGAAATTGGATGACACCAAAATTGGAACCATCAACCAGGAAGGTGCCAAAGACGAAGGGGTTGTTGCACCACCGGTTGAAAAAGCAGGTGTTGTAGAAGCCCCCAAAGTTGAAGAAGACTACGATAAAGTATTCACCGTTGTACAGATTGCGGCAGAATTTCCCGGTGGCTTACCTGCCTGGACAAAATACCTGGAACGTAATTTGAACCGAGATTTACCCGTTGAAAACGGAGCACCTCCCGGAAAATATACAGTGGTTGTTTCTTTCATTGTGAGTAAAACAGGAGATATCAGTGAAGTAAGTTCTGAAAATGATCCCGGCTACGGCACAAAAGCAGAAGCCGTTCGTGTAATTACCAAAGGCCCTAAATGGAAGCCGGCAGTACAAAATGGCAGGAACGTAATTTATCGTCACAAACAAAGTATCACATTTGTTGTATCTGAAGAGTAAAGTATTCTAAAAATAGCTTATCCAAAAATCCCTGCAAATATTGTAGGGATTTTTTTTGCTTCTTATTTTAAACAAACCCCCACAAACCACAAACCACAAACCACAAACTACAAACCACAAACCACAAACCACAAACCACAAACCACAAACCACAAACCCTCACCATATGTTAGATGCAAAAATTCCTTCCGGACCTTTAGATGATAAATGGACAGATTATAAAGGGCATTGCAAATTAGTAAACCCATCCAATAAACGTAAGTTGGAGGTGATTGTAGTGGGAACCGGACTGGCTGGTGCTTCTGCAGCAGCAACATTGGGTGAAATGGGCTATAAAGTAAAAGCTTTCTGTTTTCAAGACTCGCCTCGCAGAGCCCACAGCATTGCCGCACAGGGAGGGATCAATGCTGCAAAGAATTATCAGAATGATGGCGACAGCATATTTCGATTGTTTTATGACACCATTAAAGGAGGCGATTATCGCTCAAGAGAATCCAATGTGCATAGATTGGCTGAAGTAAGTACAAAAATTATTGACCATTGTGTGGCCCAAGGTGTTCCGTTTGCACGTGAATATGGCGGCTTATTAAGTAACCGATCCTTTGGCGGCACACAGGTACAAAGAACATTTTATGCTGCCGGACAAACAGGGCAACAACTATTGATAGGTGCTTACCAGGCATTAGAACGCCAAGTGGCATTGGGAAATGTAAAAATGTATAGCAGACATGAAATGCTGGAAATTGTAAAAATTGATGGCAAAGCACGTGGCATCATTGCCAGAGATCTGATCAGCGGACAATTAGAAAAGTATTTTGGTCATGCAGTTCTGTTATGCAGTGGCGGATATGGAAACGTATTCTATTTATCAACACTAGCCATGGGTAGCAATGTATC
>JAYTSC010000024.1:0-3630 GCA_043745885.1 Bacteroidota bacterium
GGCAAAACCTTGTTGTTGCCGGCCATTGGAGAAACCATATCAATTACATCACAATTATAACAAATAACCGCAAAGGGTTTTAAACAAATTATGGCGAGAATAATTGGAGTGGCCAATCAAAAAGGCGGGGTCGGTAAAACTACATCTGCCATTAATGTGGCAGCCAGCTTAGCTGTTCTTGAATTCAGAACTTTGCTGGTTGATGCAGACCCACAGGCAAATAGCACTACAGGAGTAGGTTTTGACTTACATAATATTACCAATAGTCTTTATGATTGTATGGTGAATAATGTATTGGCCAACGATGTCATCTTGAAGAGTGAAGTACCCAACTTGGATATTTTACCCTCCCATATTGACTTGGTTGGCGCCGAAATTGAGATGATCAATTATCCTAACCGTGAAAATGTTTTAAAAGGAATATTAGATCTGGTCAGAGATAAATATGATTTTATCATCATCGATTGTTCCCCCTCACTCGGCCTCATTACGGTAAATTCTTTAGTAGCTTCGGATAGTGTGATTGTGCCTGTACAATGTGAATTTTTTGCATTAGAGGGCTTAGGCAAATTATTAAATACCATTAAGATAGTTCAAAACCGCCTCAATCCTGAATTACAAATTGAAGGAATCTTAATGACAATGTATGATGGACGTTTGCGATTATGTAATCAGGTAGTTAGTGAAGTGAGAAGACATTTCGATGATATGGTTTTTGATACCATTATTCATCGCAATACAAAACTTAGTGAGGCCCCAAGCGTAGGTAAACCGGTAATCTTGTACGATGCCGAAAGCAAAGGTGCCACTAACTACTTAAATCTGGCTAAAGAAATTTTACAAAATAACGGCATGACCAAGATGTCGAACCAAGAAAGAATTATTGAATAAGTCAGAAGTTAAGAGTCTGGAGATGTTTATCTCCAAACTCCAAACTCCTAACTCCTAACTTCTAACTCATTAACATGACTTCTCCAAAACAAAACAAAGACCTTATCGGAAAAGGATTGCGTTCTTTACTACAAAATATTGATGCAGATCTGAAAACAACTGCCGGTTCATTAAAGTCAAATGTAGTTGAACAGGCCACCCATTCCAACCGCATTTTATTAAGTGATATTCAAATAAACCCCAAACAACCCAGAAGAGATTTTGATGAATCTGCTTTAAAAGAACTGGCAGCTTCAATCATATTACATGATATCATTCAACCCCTGACAGTTTCAAAACTACCCGGTGGAAAATTTCAATTGATAGCCGGTGAACGTCGTTTTAGGGCCGCGAAAATTGCAGGGTTAAAAGATATTCCGGCCTATATTAGGCAAGCAAATGACCAACAGTTACTGGAACTAGCACTATTAGAAAATCTACAGCGCGAAGACTTGAACGCAGTAGAAATAGCCATCAGTTACAAGCGTATGATGGAAGAATTAAACTTCACACAGGAGCAAGTGGCCGAGCGAATGGGTAAGGAAAGAAGCACGGTTACCAACTATATTCGTCTATTAAAACTACCTCCTGATATCCAGTTGGCGGTACGGAATGGTTCTTTAAGCATGGGGCATGCCAGGGCATTGGTAAATATTGACACCATCGATAAACAATTATTTGTTTATAAATCCATCAATGATAAGGAATTGAGTGTACGCCAAACGGAAGAATTGGTGCGTAATATGTATAAAGCGGAGAAGCAGGGGGCTGTTAAATCTTCCGTAAAATCAGAGCTTCCGGCAGCTTACAAAAAAATTGAAGATAATTTAGCTTCTCATTTTGCTACAAAAGTAAAAATGGTTCACAATAAAAAAGGCTTTGGTAGTATCACCATCGAATATTATTCATTGGAAGAATTAAACAAATTGCTGGATGCAATGAATATTACGGTGAGTTAATGTTAACATGAAATTATACAGGCTTTTCATATTATTGTTTGTTTGTAATGGTTTTTTAAACCAAGGCCATGCCCAAAACGATAAAAAGGTTTTGGTGAACAGTTCATCTATCACACCAAATAAAGATTCATTAGTTGTAAAAGATTCTATTCCAAAACACAATCCCCGTATTGCCACAAGACGTTCTGCCATCCTACCGGGCTGGGGTCAGGCATATAACAAAGAATATTGGAAAATTCCCATCATCTATGGAATACTGGCCATTCCGGTAGTCGCCTACTTTTATAATGATGACTATTATAAAAAAACAAAATTTGCTTTCGAGGCCAGGTATAAAGAAAGGTATGACAAAGACTCATCTGATGTGAACTTTATTGACCCACAATTAAAAAATCTGAGTATTTCTTCTTTACAGAGTTACCGCAATGCTTTTCGGCGAGACAGGGATTATTCCATTATTTGGCTCCTTCTTGCCTGGGGCTTACAGGTAGCTGATGCAACTGTATTTGCACACCTGAAAGAGTTTGATGTTAGTAACGACCTCTCAATGCACTTACAACCTTTGTTCAATGCCCATACACTTACCCCTGGCATTGGGATGACCTTTAGCTTGAAAAACCCAACACATAAGGTTTTTGATACGCGTTAATTAATTTTCACTGCAATCATTCCCTTCTAAAAAAAATTGAGGGGTTAACAGTACTTTTAATAATAAACAGAACATTAATAGCGAAATCTAAGATTTTGCTTTTACTTTGATATGTTTATTTGATAAGGGCTTCTGAGGAATGAACCCTTTTACATCTTTCAATCTTTCAAAATGAAAATCGCGTTAATAGGTTATGGGAAAATGGGTCAGGCCATTGAAGCTATCGCTGTTGCAAAAGGGCATGAAATCCTATTGAAAATTGATATCCATAATGCCTCAGATTTTAACCAAGAAAATATTTCAAATGCCGATGTGGCCATTGAGTTCACCGGACCCCATAGTGCCTTCAATAATGTGATAAAGTGTTTGGAGTTGGGCATACCTGTTGTTTGTGGATCAACCGGTTGGTTGGATCATTGGGAGGAAACAAAAAAATATTGCATCCAACAAAATGGTTCTTTATTGTATGCAAGCAATTACAGTATCGGGGTTAATCTTTTTTTCGAAATTAATAAATTCGTAGCTCGATTGATGAGTAATCATTCAGAATACAATGTCATCATGGAAGAAATTCATCATACACAAAAAAAAGATGCACCAAGTGGCACAGCCATTACACTAGCCGAACAAATTTTGGATTTTGTGAAGCAAAAAAAACAATGGATAAATCACCCTGGCACCGAAAGAACCGATTTAGAAATTATTTCCAAAAGAATCGATCCTGCTCCAGGAACTCATACCATCAAATATACTTCTGCTGTAGATGATATTGAAATCATTCATACAGCACATAACCGAGTTGGCTTTGCAGGAGGTGCCGTATTGGCTGCCGAATTTATAAATGGCAAGAAAGGAATTTTTACCATGCAGGATGTGTTAGGTCTCTAATTCAGCTGCCAAGAAACCACTTAAAAATTCTGTGTTTTCTGTGGCAGTTTTATAATATTAAAATATTGTTAGGAACTATTTCTTAAATTGATTGCTACAGTTACAATTTAATCCCAAACCCTAATTTTACATTAAATGTACTGGATTTCGCTACAAGAAGGTGTTGGTTCCAAATGCTACTAGATGCAGTAAGTTCAATCCCTA
>JAYTSC010000025.1:0-4599 GCA_043745885.1 Bacteroidota bacterium
AAACAGAATGACGATAGAAATATTTTGATTGGTGACAGGTTCGCTTATGACATTCTTTGCCACACCGACCTTGGCAGAGCAAGCGGACACTCAGGCGACATCAATTTGGAAACAGTGAAGTGGGGCAATTACGGTTTAGTTGTAATTGATGAAAGCCACAATTTCAGAGGCAATCCGATGGACAAACTGAAAGACAACGGAGAAATTAAAATGAATCGTGCCAAGTGGCTGATGGAAAAAATTATTAAGAGTGGAGTAAAAACAAAAGTGCTGTTGCTTTCAGCAACACCAGTAAACAACAACCTTCGTGATTTAAGAAATCAAATTTCAATAATCACCGAAGGAAAAAACGATGCACTGTTTGAAACCACAGGCATCAAAGACATTGCACTCTCTTTAAAAAATGCTCAAACCAATTTTACTAATTGGGCTGACAACAAAAAAAATCCGAACAGAACAGTTAAGCAGTTGATTGAAAAATTAGACTCCTCATTTTTCAAATTGCTTGATGAAATTACAATAGCACGAAGCAGGAAGCACATCATCAATTTTTACAACGCAGAAAAAGAAGTTGGAAAATTTCCTGAAAGATTGAAACCAATTTCAATTTATCCGAACATTGATTTGAAAGACCGCTTCTTTACTTACGATGCACTCAATAAAAAAATTCTTCAATACAAACTTTCAGTGTTCAATCCTTCGGCTTATATCAAAGAGGACATGAAAAAGAAGTATGACGATTTAGCAGCAACAACAGGAGTATTAGGATTCAAACAAAGTGACCGTGAGCATTTTCTTATCGGAATGATGAAAATGAATTTTCTGAAACGATTGGAAAGTTCAATTGAATCATTTGAAATTTCAATGGATAGAACCATTCAGAAAATTGAAAAGTTAGAAACCAAAATCAAAGAGTTTCTAAAATCAAAACAGAAATCACAGCAAGAAGATTTAGAAAGTTTACAGCCCGAAGAAGATGAGTTAGAAGAAAACGCAGACGATTTGGAACAATGGTGTAGTCGGTAAGCAAAAGTGCAGAGTTTTTGGCAATCAAGAGTGCAGAGAAAATGGCAACAAGGATGCACAATAATTGGCAACAAAGAGTGCAGAGCATGTATCAAAGTTATAAAAGTTGTTTTAGTTCTTAAAAATTGTTTTTCTGTTTTCGAGTCGATAGCTTTTACCGGACAAATTGATCACTTCACACTGGTATAATAATCGATCGAGTAAAGCGGTGGCCAGTACTTCATCTCCCAGCATTTCCGCCCATTCTGCCGGTTTTTTGTTGGTAGTTATCACGAAGGATGTTTTTTCATAGATTTGATTGATGAAGTTAAACAGGCTGACCGCATCCTTTTTTTCTACTGGGAATAACATGATGTCATCAATAATAATGAGGTGCGATTGAAGCAGCCTTTGGTATTCCATTTTAGCTGTCCGGGTAATTTCTTTCATGCGTAGCGTGTTGATGATATTGTCAATGGTTCTGAAGTAAGCCTTGTATCCTTTCTTTACTGCATCGGCACACAGACCTGCCGAGATGAAGGTTTTACCCGTTCCGGAAGGCCCCATTAGGATGATGTTGTAAATCTGATCGAGCCAGTTAAATTCCTGTAGCTGGTGCAGCTTGGTTAAAGTAAGCCCATTACTGAACTGGTGATCGTAGGTACTCAGGTCGCAGTATCTGGGTAATGCTGCCCATTGCATGCGTTTCTTAATATCCTTTTGCTGTCGATAGTCGGCTTCCGTACGCAGGAAGCTAAGTGTGTAATCAAGATAGCCCTGTGATTGAGCCTCTGCATTGGTAATGAGTGCATCAATGGTTTTGTTAACGCCACTCATGTTAAACTGCCGGCAATACTGCATGATTAATTGTTTTTGTTCCATTTGTTTTTGGTTTAGTGAGTAAAAAATTAAAACATATCATAATCGTTGATTGAACTGGTTGCGGGTTGTATCAGTGCCTGATCCGGCTGCTGATGATTCAAAGGGTTCATGGCATATTTTGACGCAGCGGTTGGGGAACAACTATCTACTTCAATCTTTTGGTAATGGGCTACAATGGCTTTAAAATCAGCGGCACCAGCAATATTTTGTGCACAACAGAACACCAGTGTCTGATCCATAACAGGGGCCGGAACTGTTCGTGCAATCTGCAGCAGTATTAATAATTGATCCCGGATGTAACGCGGCTTATCCTGGCGTATGGCAGCCACGAGTTGCGTTGCTTTTTCAGGATCGTTTACCAGTGCGCAGAACTGGTCTTCCAGCTCCGCAATGGCGACACCCTTTGGCCTTTTGTGATCGTTGTTGATGATCTTTTCACCCCTTCCCAAGCTTACCGTATGCCTGCACAGTTCCCTGTGCTGCAGGTCATATATCACCACATAGTTTTCTTGTTTTTCTAACAGCACCTTGGTTCCCCGGCCTTTATAAGTTGCGCTGGGTAGCGAATAAAAATTACCCTTATAAGAAAAACTATTGTCGATGCGAACAGTATAGGGCACCGCTTCTGGCTTGGTGGGGATAACGGTATTGTTCAAAGGTTGTAAGAAGGGTTTTTCTGTTTCCCATTCACTTGCCGGAGATTTTCGGGTAAAACCATGAGGGAGCTTATTGGCAGTACGTTCCAGCCATGACAGTGCTTCTGCATTGAGTATTTCAATAGAACAGAAGGGCCGATTGTATAGAAAGTTTTGTTTGATGTATTTCACTACATTTTCAATCTTACCCTTGCTTTGTGGATCTGCTTTGCGACAGAAGTGTAGCTTAAATCCACAGTCCCGGCTGTAGTTTCTAAATGCAGTAGTCAGAGCAAGATCACCCTTATTCTCATCCACAATAAATACCCTGTCCTGATCATATACCAACGTATCAGCCCTACCCGCCATGAAGCAAAATGCCCGCTCGTGTGCATCGATGGCCGTGTGGGAGGTAAATGGTTCCATTGAAAAATAGACGTACTTGTATCTGGAACGAGAGAGTACCATGGTAAAGAAATACACTTTCACTCGCCGGTCTTGGTTATTACGCATGTTGTACACGCCAAAGTCCACCTGCGCCTGAAGACCATATGGCGTTTCTTCCACCATCTGGCAAACCCTATTGTTATCTACTTTAGCAAGGCTGTACTTCTGCCTTATCCATGCAATAAAATTAAACACCGTTTTGGGCGATACTGCAGGAAAGTCAGGATAATGCTCCTTGAGCCAATCATGCATCTGCGCACCAGAAGTATCCATGTATAATTCCAGCTTGGATTTTACAAAACCCTCATAGGGTTCCAGTAGCATGGTTTTATCATAGCAATGTTCGAGATATTTATCGTAATCGCGGTCATCTTCAATGGATAACAGCCTTTTAACTGTACGCCAGTTCATGACAAGGTACTTGCTGATATAACTAACAGAAAATCCTTCCCTGGATAGTTTGTGCACTTCGTGGTAAATCATAATTTTTGATAAATAAGGATTCATGGGCATACCGGTTAATTTTTCCGGTAAAAGTGAGAATAAGGATTTGAGGGCTAGCCCTCAAATCCTTATTCTTCTGCACTCTTTGTTGCCATTTTCTCTGCATCCTTGTTGCCAAAAACTCTGTACTACTTGTTGCCAAAAACTGTGTACTTGTTGTTGCCGATTACAAATGTATTTTAGACGATTGATGACCGAATGAAATCATGTATTATCAGCATCTGCCCTCTGTTGATAAGCCTCTATTTTAACTTTATTTTAAGAATATCTTTACACTTTTTATTTGTTTGAGTGTAAAGTTCTACTTAACTTTGAAGAATAAATCAAGGTTATGTTTCGCTTCAATAGCATCTTGCAATTACTTAAAACTTTTCCGGATGAACAATCCTGCATTGACTTTTTAGAAGAATTGTTTTGGAAAGGAAATGTTGTGTCACCATTTGATGTAACCTCAAAGGTTTACAAATGCAAGAGCAATAGATACAAGTGTAAGAACACAAACAAATATTTCAACGTAAAGACTAACACAATATTTGAAAACACAAAGATTCCATTACAGCAATGGTTCATGGCTATCTATATTTTCTCTTCTCACAAGAAAGGAATTAGTTCTCACCAATTGGCAAGGGATTTGGATGTAACACAAAAGACAGCTTGGTTTATACTGGAAAGGTTAAGAGAGGCTACAGATTGTGGTTGGTTAAAAGATAGTATGAGTGGTGTAGTAGAAATAGACGAGACGTTTGTAGGTGGTAAGAATAAGAATAGACTCCATGATAAAAAGGTAGCACAATCTCAAGGAAGAAGTTTTAAAGATAAGACACCCGTGTTAGGTTTATTAAACAGGGAAGGGAATTTGCAATGCTTTGTAATAGCTGATACAAAAAAGGAAAGTGTACAGCCGATAGTCAGAAAGGTAGTAAAGGAAGGAAGTGTATTAATGACAGATGAGTGGTGGGCTTACAGAGGATTGAATGATTCTTACGAACATTTTGTAGTAGATCATGGCAGAGGTCAATATGTAAACGATGAAGGCGGTACTACTAATGGTATAGAGAACGCATGGAGTAATTGGAAGAAGTCTATAATTGGCATCTACCATAATAAGATAAGCCGGAAGCATTTA
>JAYTSC010000026.1:0-4257 GCA_043745885.1 Bacteroidota bacterium
ATTGGATAGGTACCGGTATTGTCATCTGCTTCACCGTGAATTAATAGAATGGGGGTTTTAATTTTATCTGCATAACTAAACGGACTCATATCATGATACAAATCCGGTGCTTGCCAATAAGTACGATCCTCATTCTGGAAACCAAAAGGCGTAAGGGTTCTATTATATGCTCCGCTTCTGGCAAGACCTGCCTTAAAGAGCTGCGTATGTGCCAGTAAATTAGCTGTCATGAAAGCACCGTAGCTATGTCCGCCAACTGCCATCCTGTTTTTATCACCCACACCCATCTCAGACAATTTATTAATGGCAGCTTCTGCATTCATTTTTAATTGGGCTATAAAATCATCATTTGGCTTTTTTGTAGGGCTTGAAGAAACGATGGGCATTTCTGCATTATCGAGAATTGCATATCCCTGTGTTACATAATAAATAGGGGAACCCCATGAGATGCTGGTAAATTTGTTTTTACTGCCCCTCACTTGCGCTGCATCAGCAGCAGAATTAAATTCTCTCGGGTAAGCCCAGATTAAAACAGGTAAAGGACCATCTTTTGTTTTATTGTATCCGTTAGGTAAATATAGATCACCGGTAAGATCTACCCCATCGCTTCTTTTATATTGAATTTTTTCTTTTGTTACCCCTTCTAATTGAGGGTACGGGTTACTGAAATTGGTTATTTGTTTATCTGCAATGCGAAGAACAAGGTTCTTAATAAAGTAATTGGGGGCCTCTTTTTGAGATTCTCTTTTGGTTAATAAAATTAATTTATCAGCATCGATTACCTCTTCTACCGTTTCGAAAAACCCCTCCTGACAACGCCAGATAATATCCAACTTCTTACTGATCAAATCAAATTTTGAAAGAAATGGCAGATCTCCTAGAGGTGAAGAACCAACGGTATTGTTCATAAGCACTTTTGTGCCATTTTCGGTTGTTTGTATAACCAGTCGGCCATACTTATTTTTGGTATTTACCGGAGATCCCGGATTTTTATATGCATCCGTCAGACTTCTTTCATACAATGGTTCGAGTGTATTGGTTGTTGAATTGTATCGACTTACCCGACTCATTTGTGCAGATCGTAATGATTCCGTTACCAGGGCAAGAGAAGCATCTCCCCAAATCGTATTTGAAAAGCGCATTTTTGTTTTAAACAATTCCTTTGGCTCAGCAGTAAATGGAGCACTTAGTGATAAAATTGCATCGTGGAATTCCACTTGTTTTTTAATTAATCCGCTATCCAAGGGGGTAGCCCAGGTAATGGTTGCAGCTTCGTCGTCTCTCCAGTCAAAATCTCTAGGTACATTTTGTGTATTGTCATTTCCAGATGGAGTGCCTTCACGGGAAGGCAATTCAGCTAATATTTTCACCAACTTTCCCGTAAGATCATGAATACTTACCGTTGTAGGAAATCCATTGGCGGGTACCAGATAGGAAAAAGGTTTTTTTAAGGTTCTCAACAACATATATTTTTTATCAGGCGAAAGCATAAATGATCCTAACAAGCCGGGCTTACCAATATTAGTTTCTACCCCATTTTTATTTTGAACCAATTGAGAAGTAGCATAAAAAGCAAATAACTGCTCATCGTATGGTGATTTAATTAAATCCTGAAAAGTGGCACTGGGTGCAGCTTTACCAAGGCTTTGTTGAATCGTGGGTCCTTTTGGGGTAATGGGGCGTTTGGGAGCATTGGAAGCCGGTTGGGTAGTGGCTTTATAAAAAACTGTATTGTCATCAATCCAGGAATAAGCAAATCCCAATACCAAATTCAAGGCTTGTTTATTAATTTTTGTGGCTTTTTTGGTGGCAATATCAATTACATATAAATCCACAGTTTTGCCAGTTGTATTGGTGAAAGCAATTTTTGTTTCTGAGGGGTTCCAACTTGCATTTCCGGCTAATAAGTTTAGAGGAAGCCCTTCAATGGAATAATCCTTATTGCTTGGAATATTTTTCAATAAAAAATTATTTATGTACGTCTGTCTGCTGGGTGAAAAATTACTAGGATTCAACCTAAGTCCGGCAATTTTGTTTTCGGGTTGCCCTAACTCTTCTACTGTTGGATAGGAGTTGCGCTCACTTAATAACATCCATTGGGCTTTATTATCCATTCTAACTAAGGGTGTCGGTTTTGCCAATAACAAGTCAGCTATCGCTTTTGGAGGTAATTGATAACTCATGTCATCTTGTGCGTAAGAAACGCTGAAAGTTGAAAGCAAAAAGCTGAAAGCAAAACACAGGACTCTTTTATTCATAATGGTTGATTTTAATTGTTATTGATACACTCTTACATAATCTATTTCCATTTTTTGTGGAAAAATGGTATCATCAATTCCTTTCTGGCCACCCCATCCGCCACCAACAGCAATATTTAGTAAAAGATGAAAAGGCTTATTAAAAGGCCAGGCATCATTTCCGGAATGTTCATTCTTAAATGTAAAATATGGTTTCTGATCTATTATCATGGTTACAGATTCAGCATCCCAATCGAGAGAGTACACATGAAATTTTTCGCTACAATCAGGGATACTGGTAATCGCAGTCTTCTGCGTACCAATGCCATGAAAATATTTTTTAGTATGTGCCGATGCATGAATCGCTCCCTGGTCGTAACCTACATGTTCCATAATATCCAATTCGCCATCATCCGGCCATTTTAGAGGTGTCGTGGAGCCTAGCATCCAAATTGCCGGCCATGTACCACGACCTTTGGGTAATCGGGCTCTAACATCAATATGACCATAAGTCCAATCGCCTTTACCTTTTGTAACCAAACGAGCAGATGAATATGCATTCTTTTCAATGGTTTCCTTTACTGCTTCAATGATTAGGAATCCCTTTTCTACCCGAGCATTTTTTAGGTTTTTAGAGGTATAATATTGCAGTTCCTTGTTTCCCCAACCCTGGCCACCTACATCATAATTCCATTTAGTACTGTCTGGGAGTCCTTTGTAATTAAATTCATCATTCCAAACCATTTTTTTCTTTTTTTGACCATCTACCTGATTTAGAAGTAAAATAAGGCATACTGAACTGATGATAAGCACTAACATTTTATTCATAATTGCGATTTGTGAATCAGCAAGTTAAAGAGAAAATCTCCTATCTAGAACCTGAAAAGATGCCTTTTGAAAGAAAAATTTGCCAATAAATGAATAGGGTGTTACTTTTGCAAACTAGTATGAAACAATTCACACATTTACATCACCATCATTTCTTACCTAAGAGGTAGGCTATTGGTGTTTAGTACTTGTTACCATAAAACATTGAAAGACTTACCGTTTTGGTAGGTCTTTTTTTCGGTCCCTATACGCTGGAGGTGGATAATTCATCTTTGGAGAAAATAATTAAAAAAGAAAGCAATTATATGAAAGAGAACAGTCAAAACCTGATAACTGAAAGTGGGAATAAATTAAAATTAGCTATCCAGAAAAGTGGAAGATTGCATGATGATTCCATTCGCCTTTTAAAAGAATGTGGCATCGATATTAGTAATGGCGTTAACAAACTAAAAGCAGAAGCGAGTAACTTCCCCATTGAAGTATATTTTCTTCGTGATGACGATATTCCACAATATGTTGAAGATGCCGTTGCTGATATTGGTTTTGTTGGTGAGAATGTAGTGTATGAAAAAAACAAACAATTAGATGTGTTTGAGAAATTGGGCTTTGGGAAATGCAGGTTAAGCATTGCCGTTAGAAAAGGCGAAAATTATCATTCTGTCCAATATCTTTCGGGAAAGAAAATAGCCACCAGTTATCCCGTTATTCTAGAAAAATTTCTTAAGGATAATAAAGTGCAGGCAGAAATTCATGAGATCAGTGGAAGTGTAGAAATTGCACCAGGGATTGGTCTGGCTGATGCCATCTGTGATTTGGTAAGTAGTGGGTCCACTTTATTTATGAATGGATTGAAGGAGACCGAAACCATATTGCAATCGCAAGCAGTACTGATTAAAAATAGAAACTTATCTAATGAGAAACAACAATGTTTAGATCGCTTGTTATTTAGGATACAATCTGTAAAAAAAGCAAAAAACAATAAATACATATTATTGAATGCCCCCAATAATAAATTAAAAGAAATCATTGGTTTATTACCTGGTATGAAGAGTCCTACTGTGTTGCCTTTGGCAGAAGAAGGATGGAGTAGTGTGCACAGCGTTTTAAATGAAAATGATTTCTGGGAAATCATTGAGCAGTTAAAAGCTGCAGGAGCACAAGGAATTTTGGTAGTGCCAATTGAGAAAATGAT
>JAYTSC010000027.1:0-8304 GCA_043745885.1 Bacteroidota bacterium
TTTTTTATCGGGTATGGTGATCATTGCTAAAACTTCTACCCCAGTTATTAATAAACTATTCGGAACAAATATTGCACCTCCCGAAGATCCTGAATTTGCCTATAACCAAATTCAAGTTTTTGTTGCCATTGTAATAGGGTTAGTTACTGCTATTACCCAATATCTGAAATACAAAGACACTTCCAAAGCATTCTTTGGAAAAAAAATATGGATACCCACTTTACTGGCTGTTTTAATTAGTTTATCTATTAGTCTATTTGGTCATATTAGTTATGATAAAAAAGGTCCCGGATTTTTGTTTGCCATACATTTCGCAATTTTCGCCGCCGTTTATTCGGTAGTAGCCAATGCATCTTTTGTATGGCTAGGATTAAAAGGTAAAGTAAAAGCGGCAGGTGCTTCGGTTGCACATGTGGGTTTTGCATTAGTCTTAGTGGGTATTCTTATTTCCTCCAGTAAAAAAACAGTATTAAGTTGGAATACAACGGGTATCACACCCTTACGCGCAGACCCAAATGCCAAAGGAAATGCTGCAGGTGATCCGGCAGAGAATATTACCCTTTTTAAAGCCCTTCCAACCGATATGGGCAAATATATGGTTACCTATGTTCTAGATACTTTAAACCCTAGGGATAATAAGCGCTATTTCGAAATTGACTTTAAAGCAAAAACGGGAGGAGAATTTTTTAAATTGTATCCGGATGTCATTAAACAAAACAAGGGTATGGAGGGGTTTTCAGCAAATCCCGCTGCTAAACATTATTGGTATAAAGATATCTTTGTTTACATCACCTCTTTTCAGGAAAATAAACAGGAAGACACAGCTAGTTTTCGAAATAAGGAGGTCAAGGCAGGCGATACGGTATATTACGGAAATGGGTTTATGGTGTTGAACAAAGTATCCGTAAATCCTTCTGAATTAAAGAAGAAATACAGGGAGGATGAAACCAGTTTGTTTTTAGATTTGACAGTAATTTCAAAAGATGGCAGACAGTATGCTGCCAAGCCGGGTATTGCCTTAAAAGGAATGGAACTAAGGCAGATTCCTGATACCATTTTATCGCAAAGTCTGGTTCTGAAATTTAATAAAGTATTGGATCAGAAAACCGGTAAACTAGAAATTGGCATAAAAGAAAGTGCAGCCATAACCGATTTACTCACGCTAAAAGTGTACGAATTTCCCATGATTAATATTCTCTGGCTGGGCGTTTTGATTATGGTAGTTGGTTTGGTGATGTCCATAATTCAACGTGTTAAGGCTTCAGGAAGGGGCGGTTTACGGGTTTCTTAACATTTTTTGAGGTTACTTTTTTAGATCATACAGCATTAATTAGCAAATAAGTGTCTAATTTTAATACAAGTGTTACGTTTAAATAAACATATTGCCTTTTTATTATTGTTTTCGGTGAGCTTAATGGCTTTTACCCATACGAAAGCGCAGCAAAGAAGTGTTTTGGATACCCTTAAAGTGTTTGCCTACATTTCTGCTCTAGGTGATACCATCCCTTCCGACAATCTACCTCCCGTAGAGGTCTATACCCGTTTAACACATAAATGGAAAAACTACTGGGCCGATTGGACCAGACTGCGTAATGCTGTTTATGTAACCTATCCTTATGCAAAAAGGGCTGGTAGTATAATGAGGGAGATTAATAGTAAATTGGTAAATGTATCTGATCGAAAGACAAGAAAAGAGATTATCAAATCGCGTGAAAAGGATTTGAAAAGGGAATTTACTGATAAACTTTCCAATTTGTCTGTGTACCAGGGTAAGGTATTAATGAAATTAATTAATAGGGAAACCGGGAATAATTGCTATGAAATCATTGAGGAATACAAAGGTTTTATTAGTGCAGCTTTTTGGCAAACTGTTGCAGTTTTATTTGGAAGTAATCTAAAACAAGGTTACGAGTCTAGTGGGAAAGACCTTGTAATGGAAAAAATTGTGCATGATGTTGAGGTAATGTATGGGTACCGAACCAATGGTCAGCCATAAAGCCGTATGGTTTGTATAAACGCAGTTCTGGGTATCATTTCAGCTCCTAAGCTTTCGAGGTGTTCTGTATAAACCTGACAATCGATTAACTTTACTTTTTCAAACTCCAGCAACTTTACGAAATTAATAAAAGCGAATTTACTTGCATTCGTTTCCTTATTAAACATACTCTCTCCAAAAAATAAATTCCCCATTCTTATACCATACAATCCACCCACCAGCTCATTTCCCAACCACGTTTCGGCACTATGAGCAAAACCAAGTTGATGTAATTCAATCAAGGATTGTTCCAGTTCATCTGTGATCCAAGTACCATCCTGTCCTTTTCTTTGTAATGCTTTGCAGGATCGTATCACCTGAGAAAATACGCAGTTTGTACTAAATCGAAACGTGTTTTTACGGATTAATGTTTCCATGCTTTTACTCACTTTCAATTTATCGGGATACAATACAAATCGAGGATCAGGACTCCACCAAAGTGGCGTTTCACCTTCATACCAAGGGAAAATTCCACTTTTATAAGCAAGCAATAATCTTTCAACAGTTACTTCACCCCCCATAGCCAATAAACCATCTTCCAATGCTTCATTAACAGGCGGAAACCAAAGTTTATTATCAAGAATAGCTAGGGGCAAATGGAAGGGGGGTGTGGTTAGAAATGAGTAATAAGAAGTAAGTAATAAGTAATGAGTTATTCGATTTTATTAGAATGATGAAATGTAATTAATTAATAATTTATGTTTTTGAAAAGCTCTGCGAGGCCTCTGCCTCTCTTGTTCTCAGCGGTTGGAAAAATCTAAGTAACACGGTATTTACCGATTTTCTGAATTCAACCAACTGCTGAGAACATGAGATCAGGGAGTTTACGCTGAGAATTCATTAAACTTTTAATTACTAATTATTTCAACCGTAGCTCCAATTCCTCTTTCGGTTATTGAATCACACATGGTTTTCAAGATGTCATAATCGCCTTTTTTTACTGCATACTTTCCTTGGCTATGAATGAGCATGGCACATTGTTCGGCCTGATCTGTACTGTGTTTACATATTTTAATCAGGGTTTCAATAACCCATTCAAAAGTATTTACTTCATCATTCCATACAACCAAACTATAAGCAGAGGCGACTTCATCTATCACTAAGATAGCTGTTTCCTCCAGCGGACTTAGGGATACATTAACACTTTTCCTTTCCATAAGGCAAAGTTAGTAATTGACTGAATATGAAAAATCAATTTTATCCTACTCTTACATCCGGACAAAAATGTTTTTAACGCTTTATCCCTTATCGCTAAATTGGGTACTGAATAATTACAAAAGTTTTATAGCGGATTGTTTAACCATTTTCTCAAATGATCAGTTCGCAGTATTAATTCTGACTGTTTTTTCAAAGGGAGAACTGAGGGGTGAATAGCTGGAGTTGTAGTTATAAAATTTTAGGAGCCCTTTTGTCTTTGATACTAAAAGGTAAGTGCTGTCACTACTGCCGCTGATACCCGAACCCACACGGTTGGAGGATGCGGCATAAAGTGCCAGGTCTCCCTGATATGTTTTATTTTGATAAGTAAAGCCGCCACCAACAGGTTTTATTTGAGACAGGGTAGCTCCGATATGTACCAGCGAAGCATCTGTTGTTGCGTATCCCGCCCTTGAATATCCCACAGCATCAACATAAGGTGTTATAAATGTTGTCTGGGGCATGATAGCAAAATACGCTTTTGAGAGAAATACAAATTCGGTATCTGTTTGTTTGCGTGCTGTGTTGTTTATGAGCAATATATGGCAGATAGTTGTATCTGTTGATAAAGTTCTATCAGGGTAATCGGCTATGTATTGAAAATTTCCATTGCGATAATAATCCTTACCCGAAGAAGTACTTGAAAAGAAATATTTCTTTAATGCGGCAATGGTAATGGTTCCTTTTATGGTAAAAATTTCTGAGCTGCTGTCTTTATAATCGGGTTTTTGTTTATTAGAAGAGTCAAGCAACAGTTTTTTTTGCCAGTTACCTGTATAAAGGTTAAAACCAAGACCGAGCAAAGGGTATGCTCCCAATGTATCGTATCGGATATATGTCCAGGTTGCACCTTGTTGGGTAAACAGTCGAAGGGTATCATAGATAGCAACGGTATCAGGCAGGTTGGATACAGCTGTTTGTGTAACAACAGTGTCCAATAATGTGCCGGAACCATCACCAGTGCTTTTTGAACAGGCACACCAAAGCAACACAATTACCAATAGTGATATGGATAGATATTTTTTCAAAAAATTGGTTAGAATAACTTTAAAGATACAGTATCGTTACTAATGCCATAAAAGAGTTGTGAAATATGTTTTATCTACAACTTACAGAGGCGTTACCTCGATAAAATTTTGGAATAACGAAATTTAATCCGTTGGGATAACTAATGCAGTATTAAAAGAACCGTAGGTTCGGTCTATATAGGTCGTACTCACAGCATTTTATAAGTCATCTGCTTGCATGCAACAGATTAAAATAAGTTGTTGCAGAATATTTCGAGCCGATGGCACTAGGTTAACCCTTAATTCGCATTACTAATAATGCAATTTCAGCCTGTTCAGTAAATAAAGGAAGGCTTACTGCCAACCGGCAAACTACCAATACTGCCACAGTGTATTTTTAGCTTGTAAATCTGTAAAGGGCATTTTTACCAGTGGTAAGTATGCCCAATCTTTATATTATTCAATAGATGAGAAAATAATGGTTGGTTTGGGAATTATTGGCTCTATTTCATTATTGTCATCTGCAGAGAAAAGAAACTACAGTGCCAGAAAGAAAAGTAAAAATCACCGTTTGGCAGTATAATATTAGTGGCATTGGGTAGTAAAGAGATTTTATAAGTGAAATCTCCATTACTAGACTTGAAACAAGGCTTCCCCAAAATAATAGTCTACAAAATTTGAATATACCAGAATGGTAGGTTATCTTATACAACCATTACCCAACCAGCCTGCAATTATGGAAGTACACCATCACCCACACGTTACGAAAAAGTCTTTTAAAGAGTATCTGTTAGAAGGGTTAATGATATTTTTAGCAGTGAGCATGGGCTTTATAGCTGAGAATATAAGAGAGCATATATCCGAAAATACGAAAGCCAAAGAATTGGCTGAAACACTTTACCATGAGGTTCTTGCAGACTCTGTTAATATACAAAATGTATTGTCAATTCGGAAGGTAAAAGAGGATAATATAGTAGGGCTGAAAAACTATTTTGCTGATAGTAGCTTTACCAATATTTCTGTAAAATTTATGCAGTCTTTCGCATGGTTTATACAAACTTCTTATGTTTTTGAGCCAAAGGATGGAATGTTAAATCAGCTCCGGAACTCTGGTGCTTTGCGGTATTTTAAAAATTTACAACTTCAAAAAGATATTGGTGATTTTAGTGTGGCCATTAATGTGGTTAGAAACAGGAATGAGCATGAATACTCATTCACTATTAATCAGGGGAGGCAATTTGCTATTAAATATTTTGATTTTGATTGGTATGAAGAATTAATTCACCTAGGCAATTTGTCATTGCCTGATGCATTGGCAAAGTTTAATGCCCATTCAATGAAAATAAAACCAACATTAAGAAACGTTGCATCATTAGACAGAGGCGATACAAAGAGTTTAATAGGAATGTATCTATTAATTATACGGGGCACAAGGCAACTCTTTTATAGTAAATACATTTCTGCAAATCAGAAGCTTCTTCAAACACTTAGAAAGGAATACCATTTAGAAAATGAGTAAGAATAAGACCATAGTCGATTGTTAATGGACCGTAGTTTAATTTTACAGAGGGAGCCCAGAACAGAAGACCAAAATAGTTGATTTGTTTGTTAAATAACAATAAAACTGTTAACTCCCTATTTGTAAATTTTTACAAATAGGGAGTTAAATTCCAGATATTAATTAGGGTCTGCTCAACAAATCAGCCTCACAATATTTCTGTCAAAAAGTCGGTATTATTTCAGTATAACTATTTGATATGCTTGTAGCACGTTAAGCCTCGTTAGATTAACGAGTTTTAACACCAGTATGATGGCGGCAATCCAAGATTCGCTGGTAGTTTTTGGCTTAGCACTGATGTTAGCTAAACATATCCTACTTTTGCTTGTCCAATTTTCCTTCTATCGGATTGCGTTCCTCAGGACTTACAGGATTTTGCAATGCCACTTTACTGGGCCGCAGTGGCTTTGCCATCAGTTTAATATTTTTTTCTTTTAGCCAACTTCTATTTTCCCGATTACAATAAACTCGGTCGTCCAATACTTCGGCAGGATAAAACCCATACTTTTTTTATATAAATCTACCGAAGCCTGCAAACGTATACCTTCATTAAAATTATCCCAACTTAGTACATCTAAATGCGTAAAACCATTCACCAGACACACTTGTAGCTTGCTGCCAAACTTAACTTTCTTCCCTTCTTTGCATCTAACAATGGGACATACATGAGGTTGATGAATGTTTACAATCCTATTTTCAATCTTATTAGTATTGGTACTTTAAAATAATGACTCAAATGTAAGACAGTATTGGGTTAGATGGTTGTTGAGCAGCCCCTAATTACTAGATAATAAAAAAATAAAAGAAAGAAATTTGAGGATAGAAATAGTCTAATGAGATGTAGGTAATGAGCAATTATTAATCACTAAACTATTAATTACACCCTTGGATGGTCGAGAAAGTTGAGATTTAAATGGCGAAAGCGAATAATTAAGTTCACTGATGCAAAATAGTTGATCAAAGCCATATAAAGTTAGATTTTTCCTTGACAAGTAACTGATTGAGGCTGGTAAATGAGTTGAATAGCTTTACAAACTGTATTTTCGCAAAAAATATTCTATTGTCTACACCAGAAGTGGCTGTTGTTATTTTAAATTTCAATGGCAGAATTCATTTAGCTAATTTTTTACCATCAGTTGTTGCATCAACTTACGGGAATTTACGAATAATTGTGGCTGACAATGGCTCCTCCGATGATTCAATTCAGTTTGTAAGAACGATTTTCCCCTCGATTGAGATAATTAGTCATGCTACAAATGAGGGTTTTGCCGGCGGGTACAACTGGGCACTACAATTGGTTTCCGCTGACTATTATGTATTACTCAATTCGGATGTTTCAGTAACTCCTGATTGGGTAGAACCTATCATTCATTTAATGGAGGGTAATCCCCTGATTGCTGCTTGTCAACCAAAATTGCTTTCCTATAACCACCCGGAACTTTTTGAATATGCCGGCGCATCGGGGGGATGGATTGATACATTGGGTTATCCTTTTTCAAGGGGTAGAATATTTGATATTTGTGAAAAGGACGAAAACCAATATGATGACACGCAACCTGTTTTTTGGGCTTCCGGCGCTACTTTGTTTGTCAAATCCGCCGTTTATCATGAACTGGGAGGGTTTGACGCCTCGTTTTTTGCCCATCAGGAGGAAATAGACCTTTGTTGGCGTATGCAATTAGCAGGTTACCAAATTAGGGTATGCCCTCAATCGGTAGTGTATCATGTAGGAGCTGGAACTTTGCCAAGAGGGGGAAAAAAAGTGTACCTCAATTTTCGGAATAACCTCATCATGCTATGTAAAAACTTACCCTTTCGATCACTGGTCTGGAAGCTGCCTATTCGAATAGGATTAGATGCTTTATCAGCCTGGAAAGGACTTTTAACTGGCGATACTTACTTTTTTACTGCCATTTTTAAGGCCCATTTTTCGTTGTTGAGTTATATTTTATTTACTGCGCATCCAAAGCCTTTGCATCCCTCCAAAAGCATGTCAAAATTGGAAGGTGTTTATTTTGGCTCGATTGTATGGCAATATTTTATCAAACAACATAACCGTTTTCAAGAAATTATTAAAAAGAAGGGGTAAGAATAGTAATCTGTACCTTATTTTTGCAAAGTAACTAATCACTATGTCACAAGAAATCAACGAAGAACAAGACAAAGACTTTACCAAAAATTGGGTAAACTCATCCAGATTTTTATTTTACCTGCAAGTTTTCTGCATCTTAGCATTTGTATTAGGCGGATGTTATCGTTTATATAACCAGCGATATAAGGGTAAACCCAATGTAGAAGTGCAAAAAAGTTCTGAATACAAACCGGAATATAAGTAAATCAGGATAAAAAATTTTGTCAGGAACTTTGGATGGCTATTTTTGCACTCCGAAATTAGTTCTTACCTATAAAACCGCGAAAGTAGCTCATTTGGTAGAGCACGACCTTGCCAAGGTCGGGGTGGCCGGTTCGAGCCCGGTCTTTCGCTCTAAGTCCCGTCCTGCCGGTGG
>JAYTSC010000028.1:0-2402 GCA_043745885.1 Bacteroidota bacterium
GCTTTTTCTCAATTCCCTTAATCGAACATATTTTAACCAGGTATACCAGGCATTCATTTTAGCAACGGTAAATCCTGCTTTACCGTCTAAAAAACCCCATCGAAAAAAATAATTCTTTATAAATGAAAAGCCGGTTGCAATACAGCATTTTATCCACCCGGCTTTTTTACCTTGCTGAAAATATTTCTCTGCATTTAGTAAAGCATATTGCTTTGTTTTGTTGGTAAACTCTTTCAAATTTCTTGAAGTAAAGTGGTGAATAAAACCCTTAAGTGTTATTACTGTTGTTTCTTTGGGTAAAATCAATCCTTCGTGAACGGCTGCTACGTTCCAAGCGGAATAAGTGCGGTTGTATAACCGGATATGTTGGTCGTTAGACCATTCTCCAAATCGGATCATTTTATCTCCCAAAAAAGCGCGAAAACAGATATTGTAAACAACCGATATTTTGCTCAGTTGAATGGTTTGTAATTGGAAAATTAATTCGTTATCAATTACCTCATCTGCGTCAATAGATAAAATCCAATCATAATTTGCCATGGAAACACCTTTATTTTTATTGGCTCCATATCCGCTCCATTCCGTTTCTATCAATCTTGCGCCGGTTGATTGAACTATTTGCTGGGTCCCATCGATGCTGCCACTATCAACTACGACAACATCATCTGTGATCTGTTGAACAGCCTGAATGGTTTTACCGATGATATGTGACTCGTCTCTGCAAATAATTACTACGGAGATTTTATTATTCATGTGGTTATAGTATGAATTAATTGGTAAAGAAAGTAATAATTGGGAATACTTGAAATGTATTATTCCGAATATAAGTTTTTACTTATTGAAAATTTGTTCTTTGGCGTTTATTGTTTCAACTTTTTTGTATCAAAATTACCTCGAGGTCGGTTTAATTGCTAAGAATAAGCATTTGGGCTGATTTTTTCAGCTGTTCAGAATTTTATCTGCCTAAATTCGTGTATCCCCAATACTTTAGCAATCATGTGGAAGCAATTATTACAAGATATTGTTCTAGGAAATATAAAATCACTTGCCCGAGCCATCTCCTTGGTTGAAAACGAATATGAAGGTTTCGAGACATTTCTGGAAGCGCTGCCAAATCTAACCACAAAAATTACGGGAATCACCGGAGCACCTGGCGCAGGAAAAAGTACATTAACTGATGCATTAATAGGAGAACTTATAGCCAAAAATAAAAAAGTGGGTGTGTTGTGTGTAGATCCTTCTTCGCCTTTTAACCTAGGCGCTTTATTGGGCGATCGAATCAGAATGAGTGAGTGGTATAATCACCCAAACGTATTCATCCGATCATTAGCTTCTAGAGGAAGTTTGGGTGGATTGCATCCCAAAATTATTGAGATAACAGATGTGATGAAAGTAGCTGGCTTTGATCATATATTAATTGAAACAGTTGGTGTTGGACAAAGTGAAATAGAGATAGTTGGACTGGCCGATACCACTGTTGTGGTTATGGTTCCGGAGTCGGGAGATGAAATACAAACGATGAAGGCCGGGCTATTGGAAATTGCAGATGTGTTTGTTGTGAATAAAGCTGATCGTCCCGGGGCAGATACTTTTGTAAAGAACTTACAAATGCTTTTAGCGCCTTCCATTCACAGACCTGTTGCAAATATTCCTATTGTAAAAACGATTGCTTCTGAAAAAGAAGGTATCAAAGAATTGTTTGAAAAGATAGAAGAACATACGCTTTTAAATCAATCCTACGATAAACAAAATTGGTTGTTCGCAGAAAAAGCATATCAATTAATTCAACAACACAGAATGAAGGATATAAGTAAAGCCGAGTTGAAGAAAGATTTGGAGGAAGGGGGTAGTAAAAACTTGTATCAGTTTATAAAAAGATATCATAATAATATATAATAAAAAATTTTCTAGTTCGTTTTTATAATAAATAAATTATTAATATTTAACCCCTATATAGAAGTATTTTTTCTTAAATTTGGAATAATTAAATAACTATGGAAATCCGAACTGAAATACATCTGGGTGATAGTAAAAAGAAGCTTAAAAAAATCGAAGATAATTCTGTTGATCTTATTGTAACATCCCCACCATATGCAGATCAACGAAAAGACACTTATGGGGGAATTCGACATGATAAATATGTAGAATGGTTTTTAGATATTTCTGAACAACTCCTACGTGTACTAAAGCCATCTGGCACATTTATATTGAATATTAAAGAGAAAGTTGTTGAAGGGGAAAGAAGTACTTATGTAATGGAACTAATTTTAGCTATGCGTAAACAAGGTTGGCTATGGACGGAAGAATTTATTTGGCATAAAAAAAATTCGTATCCCGGTAAATGGCCAAATCGTTTCAGAGATTCTTGGGAAAGGCTTTTGCAGTTTAATAAGGCAAAACAT
>JAYTSC010000029.1:0-2660 GCA_043745885.1 Bacteroidota bacterium
CAATAACACTACTTATAATATACAATACAATGAAGGGCTTAATTATTTTACGACTATTTAAGGAATAAAAAATAAATCCATAAAAAATAGATTCTACTACGCCTATCAAATAGTAAATTGAAATATTTGTAGTAACCGTATCAGCAATAATATATTTTGCCACAATTTCTCCTAAAAAAATAAATAAGATAAATGGCAGAAACCATTTCATGAAAGACTTTTTGATATAGGGATAATAAAATACGGCTACCAGTAAACAGATAAGTTCAGATATGTTGTGCAAATAAGCTTGCATCGGATTGGATTAAAAAATGCTGCTTGAAAATAATAATACCCAAGAGTACGCTTTTCGTCCTACAATATAAAAAAACGGTTGCCATCAGGCACCCGTTTTTACACCTTTTTTTAATGTATTTTTTCTGCTACTCTCCTTCCTTGGTTTCTGCTTTCTTAGATAGTAATAACTTGTTAATCAATAGGTTATTCTCCTTAAATGCATTTATTTCCAAATTCATTTTGGTATTTTTTTCTTCAGACCAACTATTTGTCAAATCTAATAGTTCGGGTTTACCGGCATCTACCCAACAAGTAAACCAAAAATCGGCAACCAGGTTTGCCGAATTAATCAGTTGATCATTTATGGTGTTTTTTAATGCCTCCGAATAGGACTTAGCAAAACTACTGGTATAGCTTTTCGATTCCCTTCCACGACGTATCTGGGTACGATACTTTTGCTCCTCAGTAAACTCCTTGCTGATTTCTTTTTCTACTGCCAGCATATTAGGTAATAATTTATTTGCCCCACGCACTGCTCCCCAAATGGCATTCGCCGGCTTCCTTAAATAAGTAGCCCTGTGTGAGGAATACAAATTATATTTCTCTATCTCCAATTCAGGTATCATCGACTCCCAAAGACTATGTAACCCTTTTTGATTGGTTAACTGGCCATCATAATTGATGGTTGTATGTAAGGGCACATTTGCATCTGAAATATAATGCCCCATATCAGCAGCATAAAATAAAATGCTGTCTTTATTTCTTTGCTTAAATGCTTCCGTCAGTTTCCCTTTCATATATAGTACATGATAAGGAACATATCCATATTTCAACAAACTGTCTTTCGAATACATTTGAATGGCTTTCTGCCAATCCATGGGCATTTTCTTAATAGCAGCTGGTCCATACACTTCCAAATCAATAAAATGTTTTGTGGCTTCCATGCTGTCCTTGTTTCTACGCATATCGGGTCGGGTGGATTCTGAAACCAGGTAATCCATATGGCTATAGAAAAAAGGCATGATCTCTGACGGTAATTCATATACAGCTAATTGATGTACCGTTCTATGCACCAGGAAACCCCAACTGCCGGTTACTACCAGTATACATAGTAATACTATCATCAATCCATATCTTTTCAAAATTTTCATTCTTCTATTTTTTAGTAGTGACAAATTTATTCAATTTATACGGGTAGCTGTAATAAATAGGTAAAAAGCAATACTAATGGTGCATAATAAAGTAAAAAATAAATAACCTTATATTTGACTATAACCTAACCCCATGAATAATATTCTCGAACTATCCAACCTCAAAAAGCACTATTCATCTCAAAAAGCAGTAGATGATATCAGCTTTTCTATTCAGCAAGGCAGCATTTTTGGATTACTTGGCCCCAATGGCGCCGGTAAAACCACTTTGCTACGAATGATCACCGGGATATTTTATCCCGATAGTGGCCATATCCAATTTGATGGGAAAGAATTTGACCCCTTAAACGATATTCTTAAAATAGGCTATATGCCCGAAGAAAGGGGCTTATACAAAAAAATGAAAATTGGTGAACAGGCTTTATACCTGGCCCAATTAAAAGGCCTTAGTCGGAGCGAAGCCATGACCAAAATAAAATTCTGGTTTAAAAGACTAGAAATGGAAAGCTGGTGGAATAAAAAAGTGGAAGACCTGAGTAAAGGAATGAGCCAGAAACTTCAGTTTGTAATTACTGTTTTACATGAACCCAAGCTGATTATATTGGATGAACCTTTTAGTGGATTAGACCCCGTAAATGCCAACCTTATTAAAGATGAAATTTACGGACTGGCACAAAGAGGCAGCACCATCATTTTTAGTACACACAGAATGGAACAGGTAGAAGAAATCTGTGACCATATTGTATTGATGAACCTGGGACAAAAGATTCTGGATGGAACTGTGTCAGACATCAAACAGCAGTTTAAACAAAATAAGTTTGGTATTAAACTGAGCGAATTGCCGGCTACTATTTCTGCTGCTTCTTTTGAAGTAACTGATCAAAAAGCAAATGCACTAACGGTTAAAATAAAAGAAGGCTATAAAAGTAATGATGTGTTACAATACTTTTTACAACAAAACCTAACCATCGAATCATTTTATGAAATTCTTCCTTCTTTAAACGAAATATTTATTAAACTGGTAGAAGGCACCCATGCCAAAACACGTGCTTTTCAACCCGTAAATAACTAATATTCCTTACCTAACTAATACAAACTGTTTTTATGAATAAAACAATACTCATTATACAACGTGAATACCTGACAAGGGTTAAAAATAAAAGATTTATTCTTACTACCATTTTAATGCCCTTACTGATTGTAGGGTTTATTGCCGTTTCTACCATATTGGCC
>JAYTSC010000030.1:0-12139 GCA_043745885.1 Bacteroidota bacterium
GGTTTAATTCGTGATATTAGTAGCAGTGGGGGAGCTTCTGTGAAACGAATTAACAATGAATAATTAAATAGGATTTGGAAACCAAGCCCCATGCCCCTACTTTTCAACTACAATACATTGCAAGGTAACGCAGCGGTAACTCGTCGGGCTCATAACGGTAAAAAATTCAAAAATTATTTCTTACAACTTATTTATAATGAACCACTTGTAATAGTAGCAATATTTTTTTTATGTGTGTGATAGAACCTTGTGCTATATTTTTAACCAAAGATTTTAACCTTTAAAATAGCAGTTTCAACGGTTGATAAAATGGTTGTATCAATATCTTGATTACGAAAGACTTTGATACATGAATGGGATGTTATTCTACCTGTGTTTTCACCCAATGCAGGATAAGTTCAAGTTAGGTATGTTTTACAAAGCTGTTTCAAAATGATGTCTTTGGTTATAATTGCACAGTTACCGCAATGAGTAGGCTTCAGGTACATTATCCTTTAGCTTTAAGTGTGTATTAATATCTGCAGCTTAAATAATTTTTTTATTTGCTCTAATGTGTTCCTTCCATCCCATTGTATTCAATAAGTTCACTACATCTTCACCAATGGCTGCTGGTTTAATATATTCATCTTCTGTATTTTGGATTCTATCAACTTTAAAGTTTCTCAGCATAAAGAATTTGGGCTCAAAGTCAGAGACAATGATGTCATTCCATTTTAAACTCAATACTTCTTCGCTTCTGCCACCGAAAAATAAGAATAGTTTAAAGATGTCTTTTAACTATGGTACCTTCATACTAACTATCCTACCTGCTTTGGTGGTTTGATAAAATGGGGTGCAAGGAAAATACCTCGGCATAACTTGAAAAGAATTAACGTCGATATATGACGGATTTGATATTCAATTCAGATCTAAAAATAGTTTAATCAATTATACCGAGTCAATTAAACCATGAATTAAGAAAATTCATAAATCTTATATTTGTAGAATATTGGATAAACAGAATAACCAATATTGATTAGCTATTAAAGAATGAAAATATTTGGATTACATAGCATTTCAAAACTGACTCAATCTATTGTTAGCGTAATAACCATAGCTATTGTCTCCATTACTTGTTTTTTTACTATAAGTAACTATAGCTACCAAGTAACTGCATTAATTTTATTATTAGCCGTTTCCATTTTATCTATCCTTTTTGATATAATACCAGTCTTAATGGCAGCCTTTTTAAGTGCAATCATTTGGAATTTCTTTTTTATCCCTCCCATTTTTACTTTTCATATTGCAAAATCGGAAGATGCATTTTTATTTTTCATGTATTTTGTAGTAGCACTCGTTAATGCCACTTTTACATATAAAATTAGAGATGTAGAGAAAAAAGTTAGAGATAAAGAAGAAAAAGAGAATACTATTAAACTGTATAATACATTATTAAATTCCTTATCACATGAGTTAAAAACACCTATTGCAACAATTATTGGATCCATTGATACTTTAAAAGAGAATAATGACTCTCTGACTTCAAATAATCGGTCAGAATTATTGACTCAAATAAGTACTGCAAGTATTAGACTCAATAAAGAAGTAGAAAACTTATTGAGCATTAGCAGGCTAGAAACTGGTGTTTTAAAGTTGAAATATGATTGGTGTGATCTAGTTGAATTAATTAATATTGTAATCAATAAAATTGAAAACAACAATTCAACACATTCGATTAGTTTTGAAATTTTTGAAAATATGCCATTGGCTAAATTAGATAGTGTATTAATTCAACATGCTTTATTTAATTTAGTAAACAATGCTGTTCAATACACACCAAATGGAACAAAGATTAATATTTTTATTAACATTATAAATGATCAGGTTATAATTATAGTAGAAGATGATGGCCCTGGATTTCCGTTGAATGAACAAACAAAGGTCTTTGATCGATTTTATAGATTACCTCAAAATAAAACAGGTGGATCTGGACTGGGTTTATCCATCGTGAAGGGGTTCATAGAAGCTCATCAAGGAATAGTTCAATTAATTTCTGAACCAGGAAAAGGTGCTAAGTTTATAATTACTTTACCTGTAGAAATTACTTATGTAAATAATCTAAAGCATGAATAAAGAAGAAATATTAATTATCGATGACGAACCTCAAATCAGGAAATTACTAGAAATTAATTTAGAAAGTAACGGTTATAAAGTTATTCAAGCAGAAAATGCAGAAACCGGAATAAAAACTGCTGCTAATCACCCTCCAAATTTAATCATTTTAGATATTGGACTTCCAGATAAAAGCGGACAAGACGTTTTAAAAGAATTAAGAACTTGGTATAATCAAGCAATAATTATCTTATCAGTATTGAATAACGAGGAAGAAATTGTAAATGCTTTAGACGCAGGTGCAAATGATTATATCACAAAACCTTTTAGAGTTAATGAGCTTTTGGCAAGAATTAGGTCTTGTATGAATAGAAATAAAATTGAAGACAATCAAACTTTATTACACTATAATAATATTCAAATTGATTTATTGGCAAGGATTGTTAAAAAGGATGACCAAATTATTAAACTAACTTCAACGGAATATAAATTGCTAATGTTATTTGCTAAAAATGAAGGACGAGTTTTAACTCATCAATATATTTTAAAAGAAATTTGGGGAATATATTATCAAAATGATACGCAATATTTAAGAGTCTTTGTTGGAACATTAAGAAAGAAGATAGAGGAAAATCCTAACAAACCTTTGCATATTATCACGGAAAGTGGCGTTGGCTATCGTTTTAATTAGAATCTTTATAAAATATTTATACTTGTTAATGTTTTTTTATTATATACTAATCATATAAAGACAACCTTTGTCCCTATAATATAAAAGTATGGACAAGGCGTATGTGAATAACAAAGTGACGGTTGCGACACTTTTAGTGGCATTGGGGATTATTTATGGTGATATTGGGACAAGCCCATTGTATGTCCTAAGTGCAGTGGTAAGTGAAAGGAAGATTGATGAAATACTAGTTTATGGCGGTGTTTGCTTAATTTTTTGGACATTATTTTTTCAAACTACAATAAAATATATCTGGTTAACTCTTAGAGCAGATAATCATGGGGAAGGCGGTGTGTTTTCATTATTTGCTCTTGTAAAAAGATATAGTAAAGGACTTGCGATTATAACTATTTTAGGCGCAACCACTCTATTAGCAGATGGTATTATCACACCACCAATTTCTGTTTCATCAGCGATTGAAGGTTTAAGTGCAGTAAATGGTCTAGAAAAAATAATTGTACCCGGAAATACACTTACCATTGGTATAACAGTAACAATTATATCTTCACTATTTTTCTTCCAAAGATTTGGCACACATAATATTGGAAAAGCGTTTGGCCCAATTATGGCAATTTGGTTCGGAATGATTTTAGTATTTGGTTTATCTTATGTTGTTAAAAATCCTAATATTTTAAAAATTTTAAATCCCTATTATGGATATGAGCTTCTTGTTAAATATCCTAAAGGATTTTGGTTATTAGGTGCTGTTTTTTTAGCAACTACAGGTGCAGAAGCACTCTACAGTGATTTAGGACATTGCGGCATCAAAAATATTCGATTAACATGGATATTTGTAAAATTAAGTTTGACAATTAATTACATTGGTCAAGCTGCATGGATTATGAATTACAAAAGTATTGATCCTGCTCATAATAGTATTTTACATGGATTAAATCCATTTTTTGAAATGGTGCCTCATTGGTTTTTATTACCAAGTATAATTATTGCCACAGCTGCCACAATTATTGCCTCGCAAGCATTAATAAGTGGCTCATTTACTTTAGTTAGTGAAGCTATGAACCTTAATTTCTGGCCAAGAGTTACTGTTAGACAGCCTTCAGATGTTAAGGGTCAAATATATATTCCAAGTGTAAATACAATTTTATGGTTTGGATGTATTTTAATGATGCTATATTTTAAAACATCTATAGCAATGCAAGCCGCCTATGGATTCTCTATCACAGTAGCTATGATGATGACAACTATTTTGCTTAACTACTATTTGAAGTTTCGATTAAAATGGAATCAAATTTATGTAACGCTGGTCATCGGACTTTTTGCGATTGTAGAAATTTCATTTTTCATTGCAAATGTTGCAAAAATTAAAGAAAGATGGATGTTCTTATTTTTTGAATTGTTCATATTCTTAACAATGTATGTTTGGTACTATGCAAGAAAAATTCAAAATAAATTTGTGAAATTTGTAGAAATTGGCAAATATGTACCTCAATTGTGTGAGTTAAGTAATGATGATGCAATTCCTAAATTTTCAACGCATTTAATTTATCTGTCTAAAGCAAATAATAGAAATCAAGTTGAGGAGAAAATTATAAAATCAATTTTTTCAAAAAAACCAAAACGAGCAGATGTTTATTGGTTTTTACATATCAACAGAACTGAAGAACCTTTTACCATGAATTATGATGTTTCTGAATTGGTTGACGATAAAGTTATTAAGGTTAATATCAACATTGGTTTCAGAATTCAGCCAAAAACAGAGATATATTTTAAGAAAATCGTTCAAGAATTAGTTTCTAACCAAGAACTAAACTTACATATAAGACCAGATGGAAGCACAAAATATAATAATGAGCCTGACTTTAAATTTGTCGTAATAGAAAAATTCTTATCAATTGAGAACGCATTTGCTTTAAGAGAGGGGCTATTGCTTCAGTGGTATTTCAAATTAAAACACTTGGGACAAAGCGATGCAAAAGCATTTGGATTAGAAAAAAGTGATATTATAATAGAACAAGTTCCAATGATTGTTACTCCTATAACCAACTTAAACATAAATAGACTTCACTAACTCAGCAAACAAAACAATTGAACTAAAAAATATAAGTCGTCAGCATAAAGTGGACAAAATATAATTTAGATAATAATAAAGTGTTTCCTCGAATTAAAATATTACTATGAATAATACCTATAATAATTTAAAAAATATATTTCAACCTCCTCCAATTCTTACAGAAAGCTCCCACAATCACATTACGCTAGAAACTGTGCTAGATAATTCCTCAAAAAACCTACATTTTGTTTTTGTGCTAGTAAACAATAAAACCTATAAAACTTGTTTAAGAACTAATATTGGCTTTACTTTGCCGTCCAATACATCGCGAGGTAGAGCAGCGGTAGCTCGTCGGGCTCATAACCCGAAGGTCGGAGGTTCGATCCCTTCCCTCGCAACTAAACTTAGTTAAGGCCTCGATTGGTCTTAAGTTTAAAAAAGACCGGAATTGGTCATTTCTATTCGGCTAGAGGCTACTCTGGATACTGAATGATAGAACGGATATAAGATGTTATTTGTCTTAATTCATAAACGACTTTACGTCTTTTGGTTCTCGTACTTTTCATTCTTTAAAACAAAAAATAAAAAAATCGGACTCCCGGTCTTCCGGATTTTCCGACAAATTATATGAAATCAGGTTTTGTAAATATATTCGGCAAGCCCAATGCAGGCAAAAGCACCCTGCTGAATGCCTTAATGGGCGAGAAAATGGCCATTGTATCATCTAAGGTACAAACCACTCGTCATCGTATTAAGGCATTTCTTAATAAGACTGGAGAGTACCAAGTAATATTTTCAGATACGCCGGGCATTATCGACCCCAAATACAAATTGCATCACCGAATGATGGGCTCGGTTAAAAGTGCCCTGGAAGATGCAGATATTGCTTTGTTGATAGTGGATGCCAATGAAAGCCTAGAAGAGGTAGATGGCATTTTTCAAGCGCTTCGTTTAAAAGTACCCTGTATTGTGGTACTTAATAAAATTGATGAGGCTGCCAATGGTCGGATTGCCCTGGCCGAAGCCTTTTTTGCCGGTAAACCTTATTGCAAGCAATTGGTAAAAATATCGGCCCTTCAAAACATACACCTGAATAAGCTTATGGATGCCATTTTGGCTCTTTTACCCGAGGGCAACCCATTTTATAGTGAAGACGATTTGAGTGATTTACCCACTAAATTTTTTGTTAGTGAAATGATCCGCGAAAAGATCTACCAATTGTTTGGTGATGAAATTCCTTACCATACAGCAGTCATGGTCAATGAATACAAAGAAAAGGAGACCCTCGTAAAAATTCAGGCAGATATCATTGTGAACAGGGAAACCCAAAAAGCAATCATTATCGGCGATAAGGGAAAAATGATTAGAGAAATCGGAACCACTGCCAGAAAGGATATTGAAGAATTTATACAACAAAAAGTGTTTCTGGAACTGTTTGTAAAAGTTCGACCAAAGTGGAGAGACAACGATCTTAAATTAAAAGAATACGGATATAATTAATTTTATATCAGCTAGTTATAATATTTTATTGAATATTTTAGTTAAATCGAATCTTCTCGTAAGGAAGTGATTATTATGAGTTACACAATTGCAATAGTAGGAAGGCCCAATGTGGGTAAAAGCACTTTATTTAACCGTTTATTAGAACAACGCAAAGCCATCGTGGATGATATTAGTGGGGTTACCCGTGATCGTCAATACGGGTTGGCTGATTGGAATGGCAAGGTTTTTAATCTGATAGATACAGGCGGTTTTGTGCCAGCCAGCGATGATGTTTTTGAAACAGAGATACGCAAACAGGTTAAAATTGCAATAGACGAAGCAGATTCCATTCTTTTTATGGTTGATGTGGCTGTGGGTATTACCGACCTGGATGATGCCATGGCTGATTTGTTACGCAGAGGGAATAAGCCTGTTTTTGTGGTGGTGAATAAAGTAGATAATGGAACCAGAGAACTGGAAGCTACAGAATTTTATTCTTTAGGCTTTAAGAATAACTACTTCATTAGCAGTATTTCAGGAAGTGGAACGGGAGAACTACTTGATGCCATCACTGAACCCATTATAGCAGAAGATGTGGAAGAAGCCATGAAAGACAGCGGTCTTCCCAAATTTGCAATTATTGGACAGCCCAATGTTGGTAAATCTTCATTATTGAATGCCTTGATCGGACAGGAGCGTACCATTGTTAGTGCTGTTTCCGGAACTACGCGAGATAGTATTCATACCCACTACAATCTCTTCCAAAAAGAGTTTGTTTTAATAGATACTGCCGGTATCAGGAAAAAAAACAAAGAGAAAGAAGATCTGGAGTTCTATTCTATTATTCGGGCCATCAAAGCAATTGATGATGCGGATGTTTGTTTACTTGTTTTAGATGCAGACAAAGGAATTACCGCCCAGGATATCACCATTTTTAGCCTAGCTGCCAGAAAAGGAAAGGGAATTGTAGTATTAGTAAATAAATGGGATCTAATTGAAAAAGAGACGAATACGGCCCGAGATTATGAAAAAACTTTAAAGCAAAAAATGGCTCCTTTCACAGATGTTCCGGTTTTGTTTATCTCAGTAAAAGAAAAAACCAGGATATTTAAAGCCATTGAACTGGGCTTAGAAGTATTCGAAAACAAACAACGGAAAGTGCAAACTTCTAAGTTAAATGAAATAATGCTAAAGGCCATTGAATCCTACCATGCACCGGTTGTTAGGGGACATTCAATAAAAATTAAATATATAACCCAGTTGCCTACCCATGTTCCTTCCTTTGCCTTTTTTACCAATTACCCGGATGATATTAAGATGCCCTATCGAAATTACTTGGAAAACCAGCTAAGAACCCATTTTAAATTCACAGGTGTCCCGGTAAGGATATTTTTCAGGAAAAAATAAAAAATTGCATAAATTTTTCGTTTCCCAGAAATTTAATTACCTTTGGACGACTTAAAAAATTTAAACCAACCAAAATGAAAAAAGTATTCGCAATCTTAGCAGTAGCCGGCTTCATGGCTTCATGTAACTCAGGTGAAAACAAAGCTGCAGCTGCTGACAGTCTTAAAGTTGCTGACAGTACTGCAAAAGCTGCAATGGACACTGCAAAAGCTGCAATGGACACTGCAAAAGCTAAAATGGATACCACTAAGAAAATGTAATTTAAGTACCTCGTTACTTTATATTACTTCTTGCAAGAAGTTTCCTCTCGGTTTTACCGAGAGGATTTTTTTTGTGTCAGTTTGTACCAAATCGCCGTTTTAAAGGTGAATGGCACTAATATTGTCTAATTTCATTCACTTATTTTTAAGAAAGCTTGCAATAAGCTTTATGACATTTTGACCCAAGAAAACTAATATGTTGAAAGAAAATATTTTTTTCCGTTCTGATGAGGATACCGATTTTATGCCCATTATACCCATTAATGAAAATGATAATGAGCAGGATAAGAATTTGGTGATACCTGAAACCCTACCCATTTTGCCCCTGCGCAATACAGTACTTTTTCCGGGAGTGGTTTTGCCGATAACGGTTGGTCGCGATAAAAGTATTAAAGCAGTCAATGACGCTTATAAATTAGATAAACTTATTGGCGTATTGGCCCAGAAAGATCCCAATATTGAAGAGCCTGAACCTGCTGACCTCTGCAAAATTGGTACAGTTGCCAAGATTGTGAAGTTGATAAAAATGCCGGATGGTGGAACCACTGTTATCATACAAGGTAAAAAAAGGTTCGAATTACTGGAAATGACCAGTGAGGATCCTTATTTTAAGGCTAAAATCAGTCAGTTACCTGAAGATGAAATGCCAAAAGATGAAAATTTTAATGCGTATGTAAGTAGTATTAAAGATTTGGCCACGCAAATCATTCATTTATCGCCCAACTTACCTACCGAAGCTTCTATCATTTTAAAAAATATAGAAAATCCATCATTTCTGATCCATTTTGTAAGCAGCAATTTAAATAGCGATCTTACCGAAAAGCAGGCAATACTACAAATCAATGATATCCACCAAAGAGCTGAAAAGCTAATTCATATACTTCAACGTGAGCTTCAATTTGCCGAATTGAAGGATAAAGTGACCAATAAAACCAGAACAGAGATTGACAAACAACAAAGGGACTACTTTTTGCAGCAACAATTGAAAAGCATTAAAGATGAATTGGGTGGAGATACCAATGAAAGAGAGATTGCTGAAATGAAGAAAAAAGGAGAAACCAAAAAATGGCCCGAAACAGCTAAAACTCTTTTTAAAAACGGAATGGATAAACTGGCCAGGATGCATCCCACCACCCCGGATTATTCTGTGGTGTACAATCACCTCGATTTGATGTTAGATCTTCCCTGGTTAGATTATACGCCAGACAATTATGATTTGAAAAATGCCAAGAAAGTGTTGGATGCTGATCATTACGGAATGGGAAAGATCAAGAGCCGTATTTTAGAATACCTGGCAGTTTTAAAGTTAAAAGGAGATATGAAGAGTCCGATATTGTGTTTTTTAGGACCTCCCGGCATTGGTAAAACCTCCTTGGGGCGTTCAATTGCACATGCTATTGGAAGAAAATATGTTCGGGTAAGTTTGGGCGGTTTACATGATGAAAGTGAGATACGGGGTCATCGTAAAACCTATATCGGTGCCATGCCCGGTCGAATTATACAAAATATAAAAAAATGTAAATCCTCTAATCCGGTGATGATATTGGATGAAATTGATAAAATTGGAAGTGATCATCGCGGTGATCCTTCTTCCTCTTTATTAGAAGTCTTAGATCCGGAACAAAACCATACTTTCTATGATAATTACTTAGAAATGGAATATGATCTAAGTAAAGTATTATTCATAGCTACTGCCAATAATATCCAAAATATTCAACCCGCATTAAGAGATCGATTAGAAATCATTGACTTGAGTGGATACGCAATTGAAGAGAAGGTGGAGATTGCCAAAAGGCATCTTATGCCTAAACAAAAAGAAGCACATGGATTGGGCAAGGTCAATTTTAAAATCAATGACAAAGTACTAGAAAAAATAATAGAACAACACACCCGGGAAAGTGGTGTACGCGAATTGGATAGGCAGTTAGCTTCCATCATGCGCTCTCAGGCCAAAGAACTCGCTACAAAGAATAAAGTTAAGTCAACCATTACTGCGCAGGATGTAGATAAAATATTAGGACAGTCGAGATACAGTAATGAAATCTATAAAACAGCCAATATGCCCGGTGTGGCAGTGGGTCTTGCTTGGACTTATGTTGGCGGTGATATCTTATTTATCGAAACTATTTTAGGAGATGGTAAAGGCGAATTAAAATTGACGGGTAACCTGGGTAATGTGATGAAAGAAAGTGCTACTACTGCCTTAAGTTACTTGCAGGCAAATGCCAAAAAGTTTGGCGTAGATCCGGAAGATTTTGCAAAGAAAAATATCCATGTTCATGTGCCCGAAGGTGCGGTGCCAAAAGATGGTCCCAGTGCTGGAATTACCATGCTAACTTCATTAACTTCTGCTTTTACCGGAAGAAAAGTAAAACCATTTCTGGCTATGACGGGTGAAATTACCTTGCGTGGTCAGGTTTTGCCGGTAGGGGGTATCAAAGAGAAGATTCTGGCTGCTAAAAGAGCTGGCCTTAAAGAGATTATCCTTTGTTGGCAGAACGAAAAAGACATCAATGAAATTGATAAAAGTTTTATCAAAGGGGTTACATTTCACTACGTAAAAACGATGCAGCAGGTGATTGATTTAGCGCTTGTATAAATAAAGCTGAAAGCAGAAAGTAAAAAGCAGAAAGCAGAAAACAAAAAGCCTAAACCCTAAAGCATAAGCTGGTAGCGAGCGGGTATTTTTTTAAACTCAAAGCTAACAGCTCATAGCTCAAAGCTAATGTCTCATAGCATTTCTTCCTTAGCTTTACAGACAAATTTCTTTATGCGTATTAGTTTAGTAATTATATGCATTTTTTGTCTTTCAAAATTACCTGCACAGACATTGGGGGGGAATGCTGTATTTAATTTTTTGTCTCAGCCCAATACCGCTCAATTATCCGCTTTGGGTGGTGTAAATATTTCTCATATTGGAGATGATGTGGGAATGGCTTTTAATAATCCTTCTTTGCTTCGATATGGGATGCATAAACAGATAAATACCAGTTTCAACTCTTTTTTGGCCGGGATAAAAAATTATAGTTTAACAAGTGCCTGGTATTCCGAAGCAGCCAAAACGAATCTAGCCATTGGAACCAATTATTTTGATTATGGAACCCTTACCCAAACTGATGCATCGGGTAATATATATGGCAGTTTTAGACCAATAGATTATGTGGTGCAGGTAATGGCATCCCGACAATACCATGAGCGCTTTCGTTATGGGTTAACCCTAAAATATATTCATTCCAATTACGGACAATACCGAGCTTCGGGTTTGGCGGTTGACGTGGGACTTGCCTATTATGATTCTACAAATCAAGTACAAGTAAGTGTAGTTGTAAAAAATATGGGTACACAATTACAAACCTATGATGGTAGCGGAAGGAAAGAAGAATTGCCTTTTGATATACAGGCAGGTATTACCAAGCGTTTAAAAAATGCACCCTTTCAATTTTCACTTACTGCCAATCATTTGCAACAATTTAATAAATATTATTACGATACGGCCTTCCTGGCAATGGAAGGAGCAGAAGATTTTAGTAGTAATAATACATTTCAAAAAATACTCTCGCACTTGGTCATCGCTTCACAGATTTTTATACATGAGAGACTGGATTTGACCATTGGATATAATTTTCAACGAAGACAGGATTTGAATGGTTATAACATTACCAATGGGTTGAATGGATTTTCGATGGGAACAGGGATACTACTTAAAAAAATACATATTCGCTATGCTACCGGTTTTTACCAAACTAATTTATTTCACCAACTTTCTTTGAATTTTAATTTTAATGGAAAATTGGCGGGGGATAGGGGATAGGGGATAGGGGATAGGAATTAGGGAATAGGAATTAGCGAGTTGGAATTAAGGAATAGAGTTTTGGAGTTAGGAGTGTTAGATAGATGATTATTTCAGCTTTGCCACGCTCTTCAGAGCGTGGATATCGGAATAACTTACAGTAAAAGCACTGATTAATAAAGCTGCTGAGGCTAATGGCTAATTGATGTAGTTGTTTCTGTTTTGAAAGGTTGTTTCAGCTTTGCCGCGCTCTTCAGAGCGTGGATATCGGAATAACTTACAGTAAAAGCACTGATTAATAAAGCTGCTGAGGATAATGGCTAATTGATATAGTTGTTTCTGTTTTGAAAGGTTGTTTCATCTTTGCC